>CAYRPT010000394.1:0-4828 GCA_964425895.1 uncultured Solibacteraceae bacterium
GGCAGCTAGTAAGGGGCGCCTGCCCTGGGAATTTGGCTGGATCATTGTTACCAACGACTTGATCTGGTGGATTCCTTTTGGCCTGATTCTCGCCCGCTCGTACAGTCATCATCTCGCGCGCGAGCGCGTCGCCTCGCCGGAGATCCAGCGGATGGCATTGGAGGCGCGCACCCAATACGGCGATTCAGTGCTGAGCCTGAGTAGCCGGGAGCCGGTTCTTCTGGTGTTCCTGCGGCACTTCGGCTGTACGTTCTGCCGTGAAGCGCTGGCCGATCTGGCGGAACGCCGCGGCGCGATTGAATCGGTGGGCACACGCATAGTGCTGGTGCACATGGGGCGGGAACCGCAGGCGGCGAGTTTCTTCGACCGCTACGCGTTGGGGGATCTGCCACGGGTGAGCGACCCTGTGCGCCATCTCTACCGGGCATTCGGACTCGGGCGCGGGGGCTTGCTAAGGCTCTTTGGTCCCAAAGTCTTCTGGCGGGGTTTCCAGGCAGGGATCATCGGCCGGCACGGCGTGGGCCGACCCGCCGGCGACGGTTTCCAGATGCCCGGAGTTTTTCTGATCTTCCACGGCGAGGTGATTCGCAGCTACCGCCACCACACGGCCGCGGACCGGCCGGACTACATGCACCTCTCCGGCGCCCAGCAATTTCCGGCCTGAAGGAAAGCACTGTTTTCTGCTACTTTCTTCATGAGGTTCGACGTTGCAGCCCGATTCAGACCGAACCGTTAAGGACGAGCGTATCCCGGGATCGATCGGGGCTTTCACGGTTTTCGGCGTTCCGGTCCGGTTTCATTTTACCTTTCTGCTGATCTTCATCTTCCTGGTGTTTGTGGCGTGGGAGGATCGCGAATCCGCCGCCGGCGATGTGATCTTTATCGCCTCGCTGTTCCTCTCGGTTCTGCTGCATGAGCTGGGGCACGCCGTGGTGGCGAGGCAGTACGGCGTACGGACCATGGAGATCGTCATGTTTCCCATCGGGGGTGTGGCGCGATTGGAGAAGAGCCCGCCGGCGCGCGGCGAGTTGTGGATCGCCGCCGCGGGTCCGCTGGTGAACCTGCTGATCGCCGCGGCGATTTTGGGCGCGTTGGTGCTGGTCAAACCCTCGATGGCCCCCATTGGCAGCCTGGCCGAAGCGACCGACGAGAACCTGCTGGAGCGCATCGCGTACGGCAACCTGATCCTGGGGCTGTTCAACCTGCTCCCGGCCTTCCCGATGGACGGCGGGCGGATTCTGCGGTCGATGCTTGCGCGATGGTATCCCGAAGACCGGGCCACTCGGATCGCCTCGGGCGCGGGACGGCTGCTGGCGACCGCCATGGGGCTTTACGGGCTGCTGTCGGCGAACTTCATGCTTGTGTTCATTGCGTTCTTCGTCTACCTTGGGGCGGCGCAGGAGGGACAGGCGGCCATGGGCCGCTCCCTGACCCACGGGATTCCCGTGAGTGCGGCCATGATGACCCGCTATCACGCCCTTTCGCACGGGAGCACGATCCGCGACGCCGCTCAGCTTCTGCTGGATACTTCCGAGCATGACTTCCCCGTGCTGCACGGAGATCAGGTGCTCGGGTTGCTCGACCGCAACGCGCTCCTGCGAGCGCTGGCGACGCAGGGGCCGGAAACCTACGTGGCCGGGGTGATGGACCGGGATCCGCTGCGCGTCGATCGAAAGACGGACCTGTCGGAAGCCCTCGAGCGGCTGGCCGTCTCAGGCCCCGCGGCGCTGGTGATGGATGGTGACCGGCTCGTAGGGCTGCTGACACGCGAGAACCTGACGGAGTTCCTGCTACTCCGGCGAATCGGTGTATCCCCATCCGCTCTTCGGCCGCGGGAAGAATGAGCCGGCCGCCCGCCGGGTGCGGGACATCAAGCGCCCGGAAGCAATGGAGCCGATACGCCGATACAATGAAGCGAAGTGGGATGCTGATCCATCTCTATAGTGACAGGGCGTTCGCGCACAGCGGAGCCTGTTGCGTGAGCTTGGTGCGCCGTTGGAGGTAATGATGAAACGTTTTCGATGGAGCGGATTTGTCCTGATTGTGGGAATTGCGGGTTGCTTCGCGCTGGCCGCGTGCAACCGTGAGGCCGTCCCGGGGGGAGCGCAGGACGTGGCGGAAGGAGCCACCCCGGCAGCGGAGGCGCCGGAACCGGCCGGCCAGCCGGCCCCGGGAGCCGCGCCGGCGAATCTGGCGAAGCCAACCGCGCCGGCGGCAACAGCCCCAGCGCGGCAGCAACCGCCGGTGAGTTCCGAAGCTCGCCCGGAGGCCGCGCCCTCCCCGGCCGTGGGGAGCCGCAATGTGAGCGCAGCGGCGCCCCCGGCGCCGCCGGCTCCTCCGCCCCCGCCGCCTCCGGTTCAGGTGACGCTGGCTGCGGGGACGCCGCTCGTGGTGCGCACCACGAACGCGCTCACCACGAAGACGGTGAAGACAGGCCAGGAGTTCACGGCAACTCTCGAGGAGCCGTTGATGGATGGGATGACCATGATCGCGCCAAAGGGGGCGACCGTCCGGGGTGTGGTGGCGAACTCCGATCCAGGGGGCCGCGTGAAAGGCGTCGCTTCCCTCTCGCTTCGTCTGAAGCGGCTTGAAACAGAGCTGGGTGGGCCAGTGGAGATCGAGACCGATGTCGTTGGTTTCGAAGCCGGTAAGTCGACCAAGAAAGACGCGCTGAAGGTTGGCATCGGATCGGGCATCGGCGCCGCCATCGGCGCGATTGCGGGCGGCGGAAAGGGCGCGGCGATCGGGGCCGGCGTCGGTGCGGGAGCCGGCACGGCCGGCGTCCTGGCCACGCGTGGCCAGGCAGCTGAGGTCCCGGCCGAGACGATCCTTCAGTTCAAGTTGGATTCCCCGGTTACGATCACCGAGACGAAGAGGTAGGCACGAGCCACCCTCCATCGCCTGGCTCCGCGCGGCTTGGGCGGGCGCGCTCATTGTGTCCCCAACCACCGGCAAGGGATCCGCGGCACGGAGCGAGGCCGTCCCGACCGCCCTTCCTTCTATGTGGCGCTGGATGGACAGAGTCCGGAAGAAAGAGCCGCCGCCGCTGGCGGGTACGCCGGCTGTGCGGCGGCCGAAGCTCTACACGAGTGAAAGAGGCTACGTGTACGAGTACTACTACGAAGGCTACCGGGTCTCGGAGCGCCGGGGGGCAGTCGGCACGGAGTATGTCTTCACGGTCTCTGGGGACCGCAAGAATTGGGCCCCCTTGACGGTGTTTCTCGGCGACTCGGAGGCAGTGGCTTGGGAACGGGAGCACGAACGTGACCTGAACGCCACTGAGAGGTACGCAGCGGTCAAGATGAGGCTGTTCCAGGAATTTGATGCCTGGCCGGATCCGGGGAAGATGGCTGCGGGTGTGATGGTGTCGCGAAGCGACATGTCGGAACTGCTGAACAAGTTGGGGTTGGAGTAAGGGTCGCTTGGGGTTGCCCCCGCATTTCAGGCGCGCGAACTACCTCAGCGTTCGGATGGCCTCGCCGGTGACGAGCAGCCCCAGCGGCTTCTCTTGAGGGGGGTTATCCGATGACGGATTCCGAGGCGGGTCCTCGGAAGGCGAATCGTTCGCGGTCCAAAGGCGATCCGCGGCCAGCCCGCGCTCGAGCAGGTAAGATCGTACGGCGGAAGCTCTGGCCTGTTCCAGAGCGCCCGCCGGGCCGTCGTTTGCCGGCCAGAGTTCGATGGCAAGACCCGGATAGGCGAGGAGGATGCCGGCCAGCGTCGCCAGCTTTCCGGCGCCTTCGGCGGTGAGGCGAGGCTCGCCGGGCTCGAAGAGGGCGGGAGTCAGCTCGAGGACCAGCCCCTCCTCGGTATCGCGGGTGAAAAGAACGCGGCTTAGAGGTCCGTAGATCCTCATGCGAAGCTCCGCGCGCTCCAAGGCGACCCGCCTCTGATCCCGCTGGGTGGCCTCGGCCTCACGGCGCTGACGCTCCACCTCCCACTGGGCACGCTCCTCGCCGAAGCCGGCGGTGCGCTCCTCCAGCAGCCGGCGGGCACGCTCGGCGATTTCTTCCGCTTCTCGCGCGGCTTCACGCGCTTTCTTCAGCTCCTCTTCCAAACGGCGCCGCGCGGCGGCTTCCTCTTCCGCCCGGGCCCGAGCCAGACGTTCGGCTTCCTCACGCTCCCGGCGCTCCTCCTCGGCGGCGGCGCGGCGGAGCGCCTCCTGCTCCGCCTTGGCCTTGGCCTCGGCCTCGCGGCGGGCGGCGGCCTCGCGTTCCAACCGGGCCCGCTCCGCTTCCCGGCGCCGCACGGTCAGCTCGCGGGCATCTTCAGCGGTTTGCACGGCCTCACGCGCGAGCATGGCGACGGGCTTGTTCCCGGCCTTCCGCGCCAGGTAGGCCTCGGCCTGGCGGAGGGCCCTTTCCGCCTTGAGAAAGGTGTCTGAAGCGTACTGCCGCGCGCCCACGGTGCTGGCGATCTGCACGGCGTTGCGGGCTTCATACAACTCAATCGGCACGCTGGTATCGACGGTAAGATTCAAGGGATTTGACAGTGGCTCATACTGTCCGCGCTTCAGCAGCTCGTACTTGGCATCAATAACCTCGAATTTCCCCTTGGTGTCGGGACGAATCTCGTTCTCGAGGACCACCAGGTCACTCGGCTGCCGGACGGCGAAATAGGGCTCGGCCGTCACCACCAGGCCGAACACCTGCAACTCGGTGGTCACGTTGAGCTTGCTCCGTCCATTCTGGTGCTGGATCTCCCCCAGGTTAGCGGCCCGGCCCTCGGGCGTGATCGCCCATAGGACGAAGGTGAGGTATTCCGCTCCGAATTGGATGGCCGGCTTGAGATTACGGAAGACGGCGTCGATTTCGATGTAGCCTTTCTT
>CAYRPT010000395.1:0-2114 GCA_964425895.1 uncultured Solibacteraceae bacterium
CAAGAACAAGCCCTTCTGCGACGGCAGCCACCGCGCCGCCGGCTTTGTCGCCTGACCGGCCCCGGGCGTTCAACCCGCAAGGTCGACGGCCACCACCTCGTGGAGGCCGATGGGCGGAAGCTCAGCCTGAACCGAGCCGTCGCGCCACACCCAGTCCAGCTTTGCCTTCGAAACGAGCAGGCGCACGGCGGCGGGCTTGGCCTCCAGCGGCAGTGAGATGCGCTGGCCTGCCAGGGGAATGATCTCCCGGTACGGCCCCTTCATCATCATGGGGTTGGTCAGATTGACGAGGTGGACGGTCAGCGAGCCTTGCTGGCGCCAGACGGCCAGGTCGAGGATGCCGGGCCCCGCCACGGACACCGGCGGCCTCTCTTGCGTGGCCCATTCGACGGCGTTGACCATCAGCCTTCGATGGTCGATGCACAACACCTCCCAGAAAATGCGATCGATATCCCAGGGGAAGTACACGACGCGTCCCTTGCCGCGCTCCCGCAGGTAGACCTCCGGTATGTCCGTCTCCGCCTGGCGCGGATACACTTCCTCCATCGGCAGGTCGGGATACGAAGGCACCAGCGTCAAGGGCGGATTCGGCATCGGCTCGACGGCCCGAACCTCGACGCGCTGCGCGCCGTTGACGATCCGCCGCGCCGATTCCAGTCCTTTCAGCAGGGGGTGCGGTCCTCGCAGCGTGAGGTAGGAGTTCTGCATCCCCCGCTGCACCCGCCCCGTGAACTCGACGCCGAACAGGTCCGCCAAACCGAAGTTGCCGCGAGGCTGCCCCGACTCGCCGTAGAGAGAGGTCTCGAGGGTTGCCACCAGCGAGCCGCCGCGCCGCACAAAGCCGCGTAGCTGCTCGCACTGTCCGTCCGACAGGACCGCTACGTTGGGAAGTATCAACGTGCGGAAGGGCGCGACGTGCTCCTCATCGAGCAGGCGGTCGTGCACCATTTCGAAAGGAATGCGCGCTTCCACCAGGGCTTGGTACCAGCCGTCGATCGGATCCCCAATCTTATGGGCGGCCTCGGGTCCGCCGTAGAACCACGCCGACTGCTGCGAGTACACCAGCCCGACGCGAGCCACGGGCGCGACGTTGCGCAGGTACTTCTCCGCCCCATAGTGCCACTGATAGAACTCCTCGACCGGCCGCACCCAGCGGTCGTCATACACCGTGCCGGAAAACTTGATGAACCAGGGACGCAATCCGTGGGCGACACCGTCCGCCATCCACAGCTTGATCTCATCGCCGTGCTGCACCGAATCCTTCCATCGATAACGCTCTTCGACACCCACGCTGGTGATGCCGGCGATTGATTTCGGGCCGAGAGTGGCCCGGAACTCCTTGGCGTTTTTGCCGGCCTCCCAGGGAGCGGCCAGGCCCCGGCGCGCCTGGCGGTCGGCGTACAAGGTGTCGGCCAGCTCCCCGACCCGCTTCATGTCGAGCGAGCTTAGCGCTCCCCCGCCGGAATTGGCGATGAAACGCGCCGGCGCATGGATGCCCCGGATCGCGCGGTCCCACACCTGCCACACCTCGAAGAGGCGCTCCTGGTGCCAGAGGACGTAGTCTCTCCAAACCGGATCCGCGGGATTGTTCCGGCGGGGCAGCTCCGCCCCATGGCGATCGCGGAAGTTCCGCCGGCAGTTTTCGCAATAGCAGATTCCGTGGCCCGCCCAGCGGTTCGAGAAGATGCCATCCACCTTGTATAGCGTCATGATTTCCCGGTGGACTTCCATCATGAACTCGAAGTTGTACGGGCCGAGAGCGCAGGTGACGTACCGGCCCGGCGTCGCCCAGTGCGGACGTGGCTCCCCGCTCTCGGTAATGTGGAGCCATTCCGGATGGGCGTTGGCGGCGTCCGGCAGCACCGAATGCGGGTCCGTGCGCGCGATCACCACCATGCCCAGTTTCCGGCACGCCTCATACAGCTCGCCGAACGGATCCTGCCCCTCCTTCATCCAGCGGCTGCGGTGATGGAACGGGATCTTCGTGGGATAGTAAGCGACGCACCCTCCCGCCGACAGATTCGCGGCATTCGAGTGCGTTCGCCGGAACAGATCGATCCACCAGCGGGCATCGTAAAGCCCGTTGGATGGATCGTCCTCGGCCAGGACGAGTT
>CAYRPT010000395.1:2124-4822 GCA_964425895.1 uncultured Solibacteraceae bacterium
CGGGGGGCGCTGGAACCCAAAACGCGGGCGCCATCGCGGCTGTCTGGAATAGCTCACGTCGGGTCATGAAACACAAATATCAGAAAACCGCGGCCGGAACGAGCGGCGTCTCCTGCGCCGGCGCGCTCAGCGCCGCGCCGCGGCATCAAGGGCGGCGATCATTTCGTCCAGCCAGCCGGCGTCCTCGCCCCGCCCCGCTCTCGCATCGCGAATCAGCCGCAGATTGCGCGCCGTCGTCTCCGGCTCCCAGACCTCCCGCAGCGAGGCCAACGCGTCGCTCAGACATTCCGCGGCGCGCTCCCTGTCCGATGCGAGCACCGCCAGCTCGAGCATCGTCGCGTGGTCCCAGTAGTCCGCCTCCCGGCTGCGCAGCCGCTGCTCCACGGCGAATCGGACCACCGGGAGCAGTTGATCGCGCCTGCTCTTGCTCTGGCTGCTGCCTTCGACGTCGAGCAGGGTCACCGCGTTGATGCCGGGATAGGCGTCCCGAAAGTCGGCCTCATAACCGCGCACATACGCGTCGATCGCCCGTCTCAGGTACCCCTTGGCCAAAGCCGGGTTCACGGCGCGGTCGGCGTCCCAGAGGTCTTTGTAGACTCGGCCGATCAGCCCGCTGGTCTCCGGATTCGGTCCCTGCTGCTCTTCGAGATCCTCGAGTATCCGCAGGGCGCTCTCACGGTCAGCGGTCCGGTCCGCCGCGGAGCGGCCCTCCTCCCCGGCGCGCCGGTTGAAAGCAAAGGCAAGTTGCTCCCTTACCAGCACAACGTGCTTCAAGCTCTCCGGCATCGCCTCGTAGAGATCGATCATCTCCGCCCAACCCTTGAGCGCCCGGTACGAAAGCATCAGATCGATGATCACCCCCGCCTCCTGGGCATCCGGGGCGCCCATCTCCTGCCGGATCCTTATCAGCGTGGCCAGGCCCTCCGCGCGCGGCAAGGACCGTGCCCGCGCCAGCCGCGCCTTCAACGCCTCGCTGAAATCGACCCGCTCGCGGAATACGTCGGTCTTGCCATGGGGGATCGCCGGCGGCTTCCAGTCGGAAACCAACTGGAAAACCGGGCTGTCGACGGCTGCCTGGCCGGAAGCCAGCCCCCGCAGAGCGTTGAGACGTCCGGCCAGCGCCTCCCGAAGCGCCGCGGCGTCACCCGGACCGAACTGGTTATTCGCACCCAGCTCGTATGGGAGCGCCCGAAGAAAATTCACGTCAAACGGAATCGGCTGGTGGCGGGCGAAAATCGTCTGCGTGGTGTGGGGCCGGGCCGTGTGCCGGATGCCCAGTTCATAAAAGACATTCGCGTTGGCGGTCGTAAGGTCGGCGACCGCGTACTCGCACAGCAGCAGGCGCTCGAACATCGGTTTGTGAATGATGCCGCCGGTCTTCTCTTCGTCGGCGCGGACCGGCTGCAGCCCGGCGTCTTCAATCGCGGGCCGGATGGAGGTTGCGTAGATGCGGTCAAAGGGGATGGCGGCTCGCCCGGTAGGGTCGGGCTTCTCGCCGAACGGCATCAGAACGAAACACAAGGGTCGCACACGCATCCTCCCCGCGTGTTTCACGATACCGCACAACCCCCGATCGTGGAGCAGGTGCTCTCGCCTGCCAAGGTCTTGCCCGGCCAAGGCTCCCGCCGGGCTGCGCTTTCACCCCCCGCCGGGACTCCCCGAGATGCGGTGCGATCTTGGCCGTATTCCTTAGGAAGCCGGCTTCTCCAGTGCGACTTCTTCGCCTGGCTCCAAGCCGCTCACCACCGCTGCGCTAACCGGATTCTTACGCCCCAGCTCCACGGGCCGCTTCTCAAACCCCTCGCCGCGCCTCACAAACACGTAGGGCTGACCCGCTTCCTCGAGGACCGCCGCCCGCGGCACGAGAGTGGCGTTATCCTCCCTCTCCAGAACCACGTCCGCGTAAGCCGAAAGGTCGGGAATCAGCTTCGGGTGCGAGCCCTTAATGTGAATCCGGATGGGGATCTCACGAAGGAACGGGTTCTGGGATCCGCTCTTGGCCAGCGCGCCGATGCTTTGGACGGTACCCTCAAATTGAAGCTCGGGGAAGGCGTCGAGCCCTACCCGCGCTTCCATTCCGATCTTGATAGCGTTGCCGTCGGTCTGGTTGACAACCCCCTCCACTTGCATGTTCTCGGTGTCCATGATCTTGACGAACAGGACACCCGGATAAAGGCGGTCACCCACCTCGGCCATCGCGAATTCGCCGCTGCGAAAAATCTGCTGCCGCACGACCATCCCGTCCATCGGGGCCTCAATCGTGTATCGCTCCAGGTCGTACGCATGACGATCCCGGTGCCGCCGGTGCCGTTCCGTGGTCAGCTCTAGGATGCGAACCTCGGCCTTCTGCTCGGCCTGCTTCAATGCAAGTTCCTTCTGCTTTTCCCCAAAGGCAGCGTCGGACTCCTCCTGGCCGATCCGCAAAATCTCTCGATCGATGACCGTGCGGACCTCGGCGGCCCGCGCCTCAAGCTTCCACTTGTCTGTAGTAGCCTTCGACGTGGTCACCTGCTGCACCAGGTTGTTGTAGTCCACGCTATGTTCCGCCCGGCGCTTCTTGATGTCCGCCTCGGAGGCCACGACGGTCGCGTGGACGTCGTCGATATGATCCTTGAGTCCCTGGCCGTCGATCGTGCCCACCCGGTCTCCCTTCTTTACCTGGGTGCCAGATGGCAGCAGGTCCAGGAGGATCAGTGAC
>CAYRPT010000396.1:0-4805 GCA_964425895.1 uncultured Solibacteraceae bacterium
CGGGCGACATCGATGAGGCGCTCCATCATATGGGAGCCGAGGCCTTTCCCCTGAGCGGAATCGGTGATGACGATGGCGAACTCGGCCTCGTCGGTGCCCATGGTGCGGTCCAGGCGGCCCACGGCGATGATTTCGGTGAGGCCGGTGGCCGGGTCCCGGCGCTCGGCGACCAGCGCGATCTCGCGGTCGTAGTCGACGTGGCAGATCCGCGTCAGCCGCTCGTGGGCCACCCGCTGGGTCAACTGGAGCATCTCCAGGTAGCGGAAGTAGACCGTGCGCTCGGATAGTGTTTCGTGGAACCGGACGATGCGCGGTTCGTCCTCGGAGCGGATGGGCCGGATCGTCACCTCGGCGCCATCCGTCATGCGCCACGAGCTGATGTACTGGCTGGGGTAGGGCCGGATGGCGAGTTTGGGCAACTGATTCTCGGCCACGTCGGGAGCGTGGAGGACGACGCGGGCGTCGAGGGCCACGAGCATTTCGGAAGAGGCGAGCAGGGGGTTGATGTCGATTTCCTTGATCCAGCGCTGCTCGACGACGAGTTGGCTGAACTTGACAAGCAGGCCCTCGAGCGCGGAGAGGTCCACGGGCCGGCGCCCGCGAACGCCTTTGAGCGCACGGTAGATCTTGGTCTGCTCCATCATGCGGCGGGCCAGGGTCGTGTTCAGAGGCGGGAGGGCGAGCGAGCGGTCCTGGAACACTTCGACGAGCTGTCCGCCCATGCCAAAAAGAATGACCGGGCCGAACTGGGGATCGATGGTGGAGCCAATGATCAGCTCGTAGCCGAACATCCGCATCATGGGCTGGACGGAGACGCCGAGGAAATCGGAGCGGGCGGCCTTGTCGGCGACGGACTTCTCGATCGCTTCAAAGGCGGCCCGAACGGCGGCGGCGTCCTTCAGGTTCAGGTGCACGCCGCCAACATCGGTCTTGTGGGTGATGGTTTCGGAGTGGAGCTTGAGCACTACGGGGTAGCCGATGCGATCGGCCGCGGCTACCGCTGCATCCGACGAGGCCGCCACCTCGGAGGGCACGGTCGGAATCCCGTAGGCCGCCAGAACCTGCTTGGATTCATGCTCGCTCAGCAGGTGACGCCCGCCGCCCCGCGCATGCTCAATGATCTCCCGGACGGCCGCGCGGTCGGAGGCTTCGCGTGACGGGCCGGAGGGAAAGATGGGAGTCTCGTACAATCCGCGAAGGTTGTAGGTGTACCGCCACATGTACTGGAACATGCGGGCGGCGGAATCAGGATAGGGGAAAGTAGGAATGTTGGCCTGGCTGAGAATGCGCTCTCCGGCTTGCACTTCGGGGCCGCCCATCCAGCTTGCCAACACCGGCTTATCCAGGCTCGAGTACTTCTTGAGCGTTTCGGCGGTCCCGGTGGCGTCGGTCATGGCCTGCGGGGTCAGGATGACGAGCATGCCGTCGCTGTTGGGATCGCGCGCGGCGATCTCGAGCGCTTTGCCGTAGCGTTCGCCGTCGGCATCGCCGAGAATGTCGATGGGATTGTTGCGGCTCCAGTGCTTGGGCAGGAACGTGTTCAACTCCTCGTGGGTAGCGGGCGACAACTCGGCGAGTTCGCCGCCGGACGCGATCAGGGAGTCGGTGGCGAGCACCGCGGGACCGCCGGCGTTCGTGAGGATCGTGAGCTTGGGGCCCTTCGGGCGCGGCTGCTTCGAGAGCACCTCCGCCATGTAGAACAGGTCCGAGATGTTGTTCACGCGCAGGATACCCGAGCGCCGAAAGGCCGCGTCGAGCACATCGTCACTGCCGGTCATCGAACCGGTGTGGGAGGCGGCCGCCTTGCCGCCCGCGGCGGTGCGGCCGGCCTTGATGACGATGATCGGCTTGTTCCGCGCCACTTCCCGGGCGGCCGACAGGAACGAGCGCGCGTCTCCGACCGATTCCATGTAGATAAGAATGCTGCGGGTGCGGGGGTCGTTGCCCAGGTAGTCGATAAGGTCGCCCCATCCGACGTCCACCATCGAGCCGATGGAGATGAAGGCGCTGAAGCCGACCATCTCCTTGAAACTCCAGTCGAGTACCGCCGTGCACAGGGCTCCGCTCTGGCTGATGAAGCCGACATTGCCGGGCCGGGCCATGCCGGCGGCGAAAGTAGCGTTGACGCCGGTGGGCGGCGACATCAATCCGAGACAGTTCGGCCCGATGATCCGGATGCCGGCTTTCCGCGCTTCGGCGAGAAGCTGGTGTTCGAGCTCGAGACCTTCCGGGCCAAGCTCCTTGAAGCCGGCGGAGATAACGATGGCGCCTTTTACGCCGGCCTCGGCACACTCACGGATGACGGCGGGGACAAAGCCCGCCCGCGTGACCACGACGGCCAGGTCGACCTCGCCGGGCACTTCCTTGACGGTCTTATAGGCTTTGATCCCGAGGACGCTGGGACGGTTGGGGTTCACCGGGAACACGGCGCCGCCGAACGGGGTGCTCATGAGGTTCCAAAGGGTGGTGCGCCCGACGGAACCCGGGGCTTCGGTGGCCCCGACCACCGCGATGTTCTTCGGCTTGAAAAAGACGTCGAGCGGGTTCGCTTTTCGCTGGTAAATGTCGTGGGCGGTCTCGGTGCCGAGCTTGCCCGGCTTGGAGGGTTTCATAGATCGGAATTCGACTCCTTCGCTTCTACCTGAAGACGATCCTGTAAGAGCGTCTCACGTTCTTGCGCGCCAACGCCAGCGGCGGGCGGCGAGTTTCAGGATTCCCGCGCCCCGGCGGCGGGCACTTTGGAGCGACCCGGCGCACCGCTGGCGGAGCGGCACGGTCTTGGTCCGTGCTAGTGCGCTCTTGAGGGTGCAATTCTGAGGCCAGACCTCGGAGGCGGTCCGAAATCGCCGTCTGGCCGGCTCGGCCGGCGCATCAAATCCTTTTTTTTCCTGACGTTGGCGACGGGCTCGGCTTCGGCGTGGGCCGTGCGGCGGGTCTCCGGACCAGGGCCGGGCGATCGTCCAACCTGGGGCATATGCACCGTTCCGCCACGCATTCCGTGGGTTTTTCGCGGCCGGATCGTTCCGATCGCACGCCGGGACTTGGGCTGCTGCATACTGGACGAAGGAGGTGTAATCGTGAAACGCCGCAATTTCCTGAAATCTACGCTCGCTGGCGGCGCGGCGCTCCGGCCGTCAAGCTCGGCCACGACGATCCCCAGGCGTCCCTACCGCGAGGGCGTCATGCTTTCCGTGATCGGCTTCGGGGGCATCGTCGTGATGGGAAACGACCAGAAGGCCGCTGACCGGTTGGTCGCCGACAGCGTCGAGCGGGGGATCAACTACTTCGACGTTGCGCCCAGCTACGGCGACGGCGAGGCGGAGATCAAGCTGGGGCCGGCGCTGCGCCCGTTCCGAAAGAATGTTTTTCTCGCGTGCAAGACCGGCAAGCGCGACGCCTCGGGCGCGCGGGAGGAACTGGAGCGATCGCTGCGGCGCCTGCACACGGACCATTTCGACCTCTACCAGTTTCACGCGGTCAGCTCGATGGAGGATGTCGAAAAGATTCTGGCGCCGGGCGGAGCGGCGGAGCTGTTCCTGCAAGCCCGCAAAGAGGGAAAGGTGAAATACCTGGGCTTTTCGGCGCATTCCGCTGAGGCGGCGCTCGCGTTGATGGACCGCATGAAGCTGGATTCGGTCCTGTTCCCCGCGAACTTCGTGTGTTGGCGTCAGGGCAACTTCGGCCCTCAAATCCTCGAGAAAGCCAGGCAGAAGGGCGTGGCGCGCCTGGCCCTGAAGGCGTTGGCGCGCACGACGGTGCCGAAGGGCGCGAAGCGCCCGTACGAAAAGTGCTGGTACACGCCAGTCGAAGAGCGTGAGCTGGCGGCGCGGGCGCTGCGCTTCACGCTGTCACAGGACATCACCGCGGCGATCCCGCCGGGAGACGAGCGGCTGTACGCGATGGCGGTAGAGATCGCGTCGTCGGCCGGGCTTCGTATGACCAGCGAGGAACAGGACCTCCTGCTGGCCTCGACCGCTGGCTTAGAGCCGATCTTCCGGGCTTGAGGAGCCACGGCCGGGCTGGGGCGGCGCGGGCAAGCCTACACCGGCCGGGCCGGCGGGCCGGGCGCCCCGGGCGGGGGTGCGCCCGGTAAGATCGTGAGAGCAGGTCTCACGATGCAGCGAATTCTGGTTCTTTCTTCCCTGACGCTAGCCGTGGCGGCGGGCGAGGTACACCCGCTCACGCTCCAACGCGCGGCGGAGTTGGCGCTCTCGCGGAATCCGGAGTTGGTTCTGGCGCGCCTGGACGAGCAGACGGCGCGCCGGCAGGTGGATGTCGCGAGGGATCCATTCGTTCCGAAGGTGTTCGCGGGCAGCGGACTCGCCTACTCCTCCGGTTTTCCGATGACCATCGGCGGTCAGGCGCCGTCGGTGTTTGAGGTGAATGGCGCCGCCGCCCTGTTCGACCGGCCGGCCCAACGGCTGGTGGCGCAGCGCCGGGAGGAGGCCGCGGCGGCGGCCGCGGGCGCGGAACATCAGCAGGACCGCATCCTGCTGCGGACCGTTGAGCTTTTCCTGGAAGCCCGGCGCCTGGCTCGGGTAGCAAAAGCGGTGGGTGGCCAGATCGAGGTGCTCGAGCGCGTGGCGGAAACTGTCGGACGGCAGTTGGAGGCCGGACGGATCCTCGCGCTCGAGGAAAGCCGGGCCCGGCTCGATGTTGCCCGCGCCCGGCAGCGGCTCCAGATCGCGATGGCGGATCAGGACTACGCCGAGGCGCGCCTCGCCAGCGTGCTCGGATTTGCGCCGGGAGACCGCGTACAGGCCGTGGAAGAGGATCTTCCCGCGGCCGTTCTCCCTGGAAGCGAG
>CAYRPT010000397.1:0-4804 GCA_964425895.1 uncultured Solibacteraceae bacterium
TTGTCGTAGGCAAAGAGATAGAACCGCTGGGGGGAGGAATGCCGAAACTCCAGCACCAGGTATTCGTAGCGGGACCAGTCCGACGGGAGACTCGAATCGAGGTCGCTCAACGCCCACCGGTGTTCGGACACAGCACCGTCGAAAACCACCCGCCGTAGCTGATTCCGGCCGCAGCCTGTGGGTACGAGAACTGCCAGGACGATGATGACCAGTCTGAACATGGGCGGCTCCACGTCCTCAACAAGGTCTCGCGCGGCGCGCACGACGTCGGGACGCGCCTAGACTTGCGGACCCGGAAACCGTCCTCCGATCGAGGCCGGACCGCCCGTGGCTGCCACTTCGAGGTGCTGCGCGTCAGGCTGACGGCGCTATCCAGTATCCCTCTTCTCAGCCCCACTTCAACAAGGCGTGGCAAGGGCGCGTGATGGGGTCGTCGTAATGGTTGGGGCTGATTCGAATCGAATAGCCCAGGCGGCCGGTCTGTTGAGGCAGAAACTCCCGTCCGAAGACAGCCACGCTGCCGCTCTGCTCCTGCGCCGGCAGAGTGAGCACTTCGGTATCTACCATGAAGCCCGCGGCGTTGATCCTCCCCACGACCGCCTCCACGCGCACGTCGCGGGCCTCGAGACCGCCCAACTCAGCCACGGCGCGCAGGGGTATTGGCCGCCCGCTCAACACCGGTCCGTCGAGCGGTGGACCGAACTCGAGGAAACGAACCTTTTCCCATGCTCGCGCCACTCGCTGATTCCACGCGATGTGCTGCCGCACCGTCTCATAATCAGACGCGCGGAGCTCCTGGTAGGCCCTGTGGGCGGGCTCGTAGAACTGGGTGAAGTACTCCCGGACCATGCGCTGCGCGGCGAACAGCGGACTAAGGTGCTTGAGCGACATCTTCACGCGCCGCATCCAGCCTTCGGGCACTCCCTCGTCGCGGTCCGCGTAGTACAGCGGGACAATTTCGTTTTCCAAAAGGGAGAATACCGCCCGGGCGTGATCGTCATCCTGCTCGGGCGTGTAGGGCTCCCGGTTGCCGATCGCCCATCCTCCCGAGATCTCGTGGGCCTCGTCAAACCAACCGTCCAGGATACTCAGATTCAGATTGCCGTTGATGCCGGCCTTCATTCCGCTCGTCCCGCACGCTTCCTCGCCCCGCCGTGGAGTGTTGAGCCACAGATCCACGCCCTGGACGAGCGCCCTTCCGACCTCGATCCCATAGTCTTCGACAAACACCAAACGCTTGCTGAGCTCGGGATCGCGAGAGAGTTGAATGATGTCGCGGATCAGCGACTTGCCGGGGTGGTCCTTGGGGTGCGCCTTACCCGCGATCACGATTTGGACCGGCATCGCCGGGTTCGTCAAAATCCTCCTCAGTCGATCGACGTCGCGGAGCAAAAGGGTCGCCCGTTTATAGGTGGCGAACCGCCGGGCGAATCCGATGGTGAAAGCCTCCGGATCGAGCGCCTCCGAGAGGCGGCGGAATTCGCCTGCCGAAGCCCTCCGCCCAAGCGCCGCCGCCCGCACGCGCTCCCGCACGAACGTGACCAGGACGCGCTTACGCCGCCGGTGGACTTCCCAGAGCTCCGAGTTCGGCACATCGTCGATCAGATCCCACGTCCTTGGATCGAGGTGCCGTTCGCGCCAGTCCGGCTGGAGATATTGATCGTAAAGCGAGGCCAGATCGGAGTTCAGCCAGGTCATCAGGTGTACACCGTTCGTGACCGAGGTGATAGGAACCTCCCAGGTGGGCAACTGCGGCCAGAGCCCCTGCCACATCTCCTGGGACACCTGGTGATGCAGCCGGCTTACCGCGTTACGGTACGACGACGTAGTCATCGCCGCAACCGCCATGGAGAAGCGTTCGTGCGGATCGCTGCGGTTGCCCCGGCCGAGGGCCAGTAACTGCTCGAACGGGATGTCCGCCTCACGGCAGTAGTCGTGAAAATACTCGTGCATCAGCCCCGGTTCGAACAGGTCTATGCCCGCGGGAACCGAAGTGTGCGTAGTGAAAACGTTGTTCACGCGGGATGCCGCCAGTGCTTCCTCGTAGGACAGCCTGTGATCCTTCATGAGGAGGCGGATCCGCTCAATGGCCAGGAACGTCGAATGGCCTTCGTTCATGTGATAGATGCTCGGACGCAGCCCGACGGCCCGTAGCGCGCGCAGCCCGCCGATGCCTAACACAATCTCCTGTCTTATGCGGGTGTGAATGTCGCCCCCGTACAACTGGTCCGTGATGTCGCGGTGCTCCGGAGCCGTGTTCACCGGAATGTTGGTATCCAGCAGGTAGAGCTTCACCGCGCCCACGTTCTGCTGCCATACCTTGATACGCACAATGCCGGACGGGAGCGTTACCTCGACGTGCAACTCCCGTCCGTCCCGGTCCAGCACCGGCGAGACCGGCAATGTGTAGAAGTCGTTCTCCGGATAGTGCTCGATCTGCCAGCCGTCCGGGTTAAGAGACTGGCTCAGGTAACCTTTCTGGTAGAGGAGGCCGACCCCGACCATAGGAATTCCGGCATCGCTGGCGGCCTTCAGGTGGTCGCCGGAGAGAAGCCCCAACCCCCCCGAGTAGATCGGCATGCAGGAAACGATACCGTACTCCATCGAGAAGTAGGCCACTAGCACGTCATCTGCTTCCTCGCGATGCTGGAGGTAGCTGTCGAAACGCTCGCACGCCCGGCGGTACAGCGCGAGGTATCGCGGGTCCGACGCGGCCTTGTTGAGCTGCGCCTGGGCCACTTCGCCGAGCATCAGAACGGGATTATGGCCGGATTCGGTCCAGAGCTTGGGATCGAGCCGGCGGAACAGCGAACGAATGGTCCGGTCCCACCCCCACATCACGTTATAGGCCAGCTCCGACATGCGGGAGAGCTCAGGTGGTAGAGCGGGCCGCACGAGGAACTCCTTGAGGGGTCGTATATCGAATGGCATGGATTTCGGTCGCTAGGGCGGCAAGTCGCGCATTTCCTAACGTAGCAGATGCGCCGAGACCCGACCTCGATGCCCCCCGCGAAAGAGAAAGGGTTGCTTCCGGTCCGGAACACCGGCGCTGGCCGTCCAGCGAGGCGCCAAGGGCCCTGGGCCGCTGGCCTGTCGAAGCGCTCGTTGCATCGGCCCGCCCCCAGCCCCCATCCCGGGCAGCACCACCGTGGGGGCCGCGACGCGGCGAAGGGCCGGTATCATAGGGATTGACCCCGATGCCATCCCCCCCAAGCGCCGGAAGCCGCCGTTTCCCTGCGTGGCTGATCCCGGCCCTTGGATATGCCGTCTCGATCGCTTGTCTGATCTGGGTCTACTATGGTTTCGACTGGCGGGAGCAGGTTCCCAAGCTGCTGGCTACGGATCTCCGCTGGGTGGCGCTCGCGGTAGTTGCGGACGTCGGAGTGTATGTTCTCCAGGGCTGGCGCTGGCGTGTGCTTCTCAAGCCCATCACCGAGGTTCCGCCCTGGCGCGCGGTACAGGCCGTCTATATCGGCTTGTTCGCCAATGAGCTGTTGCCGCTGCGAAGTGGAGAAGTCATCCGCTGCTACCTGCTATCGCGGTGGAGCCGGATTCCGTTTTCCGTTACGATCTCAAGCGCGGTGATCGAGCGCCTGCTCGACGGCGCCTGGCTGGTGCTCGGCTTTTATTCGATCACCTCTTTTCTGCGCCTTCCGGGATACCTGGTGGCGGGCGCCCGCGTACTGGCAATCATTCTCGTAATCCTCGGAGCGTTGCTTGTGGTCGCCGTACTTCATAAGAAGCATGCGCACGCCGCGGTACGGGGGAGCCGGTGGGCTGAGGGGCTGCGGCATGTCGTCGACGGTGCTCACGACATGGGCCGCTCGGCCTCGTTTCCGGTGGCGGCTCTACTCAGCCTGGTCTACCTGCTCCTGCAAGTGGTTCCGATTTGGGCGCTCGCCCGCGGCTACGGATTGGATCTGTCGCTGGCCTCCGGCGCTGCTGTTCTGGTCATACTGCGCCTGGGCAGCATTCCTCCCCAGGCGCCAAGCAATGTGGGCGCGTTTCAATTCTTCGCCATGCTGGGAGTGCAGTTGTTCGGCGCCACCCGCGCCGAGGCGGCCGGCTACGCTACGCTACTCTTCGTGGTGGTTACGGTGCCGCTGTGGCTCGGCGGGTTTATCGCCCTGCTGGCCACCAGGATGCGGCTGACCGACATCCACCAGGACGCCCACGACCACATCAACCGGCGGCGCGCCTGAAATCTGCGCCGCGCCGCCGAAGCGCCGGGCGATTCAGTATGCTGGAAGCTCCGGCGGTCACGGACAGGAGGTGCCACCATGAGCAAGAGGTTACAATTCGGTCTCATTATCGGGAATCGGGGTTTCTTCCCTGACCATCTGGCCAAGTCGGGACGGGAGGAGATGATCCGCGTCCTGGAGGGCGCCGGCCACGGCGTGTTTGTACTTGGCCCCCAGGACAGCAAATTCGGCGCGGTCGAAACCCGCGCGGAGGCCCAAAAGTGCGCCTCTCTGTTCCGGATGCACGCCGACGAGATCGACGGCATCATTGTCTCCCTCCCCAATTTCGGTGACGAGCGTGGTGTCGCGGAGGCCATCCGCCTGTCGCGGCTCAACGTGCCGGTGCTGGTGCAGGCCACGCCGGACGCCGCCGGCCGGATGACCATCGCCGACCGGCGGGACAGCTTTTGCGGCAAGATGAGCGTCTGCAACAACCTCACGCAGTACGGCATCGATTACTCGCTCACACGGCTGCACACGGTCGCCACTGACAGCGATGAGTTCCGCCGCGACATTGCCAGGTTTGCCGGCGTCTGCCGCGTGGTCAACGGACTGCGCCGGAC
>CAYRPT010000398.1:0-4795 GCA_964425895.1 uncultured Solibacteraceae bacterium
GTGCGGACGGCGGTGCTCATCGCGGTGGCGCTGGCCGTTCTCCAGCAGTTCTCCGGCATGAACACGGTGCTGTTCTACGGCTCGATCATCTTCCGCGAGCAAATGGGCCACACCTCCGACACGGACGCGATCGGCCTGAACGTGGTCATCGGGCTCACGATGCTGGTGACGACGGCGGCGGCCCTCTGGATCATCGACCGCGCCGGCCGCCGGCTGCTGCTGATGATCTCGGCAGCCGGCATGGTGATCGCGCAGGTGGCCCTGGCCGCCGCCTTTCTGGTCAAACCGCCGCCGGGGGGCTTCATCATCGGGGTGATCCTGTTCTGCGCCGGATCCTACACGCTCGGCCTGGCGCCCGTGACGTGGGTGGTGCTGTCGGAGATCTTTCCGACGCGCATCCGCGGCCGGGCGATGTCGGCCGCCACGGTCAGCCTGTGGATCGCCTGCACGATTCTGACGTTCACGTTCCTGTCGCTCGTTTCCGCGCTCACCATTTCCGGCGCGTTTCTGATCTACTCGGCCATGTGCGCCGTCGAGATCATCCTGGTCTGGCGCGCCGTGCCGGAAACCAGCGGCAAGACCCTCGAAGAGATCGCCCGGTTCTGGAAGAGGTGAGCTCGAAGGCGCCCCACCCCCATCACACCGTAAACTCAACGGTTGCTCCGGCCGGCGCCACGTGTCCCGAGGGAAAACTCTTCTCCGGGCGGTCGCCAAGGCGGAAGCGCTCGAGCGCGAGCGTGCCGCCGAGGACCGTCAGGCGGACGCGGCTGCCTTCCACCGCGCACGTTCCCCACGCGTAGCCGTTCGACCAGAAGTGCGACCCCGGGCGCGCGGCCAGCCGCATCGTCTTCGTCACCCCCGAATAGTCGAACCCGGTGAGCGCCAGCACCGCCGCCCAACTCGCCATCGCGCGGGCGTAATGGTGCCCGCACTCGGCCTCGTCGAAGGGGCTCCGCTTGGCGCCGTCGTAGCGGCGGCGCACGTCGCCGATGCACATCAGGCCTTCCCGCTCGAGACCTTCGTAGATCATGCCGACGGCGGCGGTGTACTCAAAGCCGGTCATCACCTCGCCGAAGTAGGGGAACGGCTTGGCCGGCCGGTCCTTCGGATAGGCGGCCATCAGCAGCGCCGCCTCGCCGTCGAGAGCGAAGGTGCGCAACGGGTTGAAGTGCCGGTGCAGGTTCTCCCGGCGGTTGTACTTGAGGATCGCCTTGAGCGTGGCCGTGATATTCTCCCGTTTCGCCAGGTGGCCGAGGCCGCACACGTGCGCCAGGAACTGACCCACCAATTGGTCCACCAGGCAGCCGGAGCCAAGCTGGTAGTCGGGTGACTGGAGGTTGGCCGTACCCATGCCGACGCGGAAATAGGCGGGCACCTGCGCGGGATCGGCCACCGGGCGGACCTGGTGCTCGTAGTACTCGCCGTTGAACAAATGCTCGTCGGTCCAGCGGCTGCCTTGTTCGAACAGCCGCCGGCAAGTATCGGCGAAGCCGGTCTCGCCCAGGTACCGGGCCATTTCCTCGGCGGCGCGCAAGGCCCCCAGATACCAGAACTCCATCTGCGGGTTGGGCCCCAGGTATTCGACGTCCATGGTGTTGTGCTGGACGCCCTCCATGACTCCGTCGCGGTCGGCGTCCCACCCCCCCGGAATCCAGCAGAACTCCAGGGCTTTCCGGACCTTCGGCCAGAGAGCGCGCAGGCGGGCGTCGTCGCCGGAGAGCCTCCAGTCGCGATACATCTTCATCACGCAGCCCATCTGCCCGTCGGCAGCCACGTGGCGGAATCGGCGCGCCTGACTCAGCGGCACGTGGACGCGAAAGCTCATGACGCCTTCGTCGTCGGTGGCGTGGGCGAACTCCACCTCGCGCATGGTCATCGCCAGGCTTCCGTACAGAAACGCGGTCGCCTGCTCGTAGTTCCAGACGTGCGTGCAGGAGCCGTGACAGCAACCCTTCTGATCACCGCAGCCCTCCCAGCCGAACAGGCGTCCATCCTCGGTGCGGAAGCAGGTCTGCGTGCGGAGCGTGCTGGTATTGAACAGCGCGGCCTCCTTCACCTCGGCCGGCAGCGGGCTTGAGCAAACGGCGTTCACAAACGCAGCGGTCCGGGCGCGCAAGTCATCGAGGCGCGGCGCGGTTTTCGCGATCACGTCCCACGCATCGCGGTATTGCGTGCAGTAGTAGTTGCCCACCCGGTTCTCAGCCGACTCCTTGCCGGGATCGACATTCCAGCCGTAGCGGTTAGGGAAGTGCCAGGCGATCAGGAACGTTGCTTCCCCCACCCCGCCCGCGGGCAGATCCAACTCGACGGCCACGGAACCGATGGGGGCCTCCTCGTCGCCTCGCTCGCGCTCCTCGAGCCGGCCGTCGGCGGCGAAATCGTCCCAGAAATCGAGGATGCCGCCGCCCCAGCGGCCCGCGGCCCAGGCCGTGCGGCGCGTCATCGGCCCCGGCGCGGTCGTCGCCAGCGCCAGCGTGCCCCAGGTCTCCGCCTGCGGATCAACGCCTTCCGAGCGCGCCAGGACTCCGCGTACGCCGCCCGTGTCCCGGAGCTCGTTCCGGTTGGCTCTTGCGCCGAGCGGGATGCGGTCGCCCTTGAAATCGCGCTCAAAGGTCCACTCGCTGATGCCGACGAAATTGGGCAGACTGCCGCAGAGCGAGGCCCGCAGGTTGGCGGCGCTCTTGTTGCGAACCTCGAAGCTCAGCACCGCCAGCGGGATGCCGCTCGCATCCGGATCGGCGGGCGCCATCGGATTGAACGCCTTGATGTCGACCGACACCGGCATCGCCTCGTCGTCGAGGAGCACACGGCCGAAGGGATAGGCGGCCGCGAACTCGCAGTCCCGGAAACGCGGCAGATTCACGTTGGGCGCCCGTGCGCCGTGGCTCCCTTCGTAGCTCTCAGGTGCGACGGGCCCCTCCACTACCCTGGTTTCCACCCGCCCGCCTCCTTCCACGCGGATCGCAAAGAACGGCTCGACCTCGCTCGACGACGGCGTGAATCCCTTGGCGGGCCGGTTCATCACTTCCCAGTCGCGCAGGCTCCCGTTGCCCGCCAGCGACACCGTGCCGGTGCCGATGCCGCCTAGCGGCAGCGCGATGCGCGCCAGGCGCCGGGCGTCGTAGTGCGTGAGCGACGGCCAATTTGGGTCTCCGAGGGCCCTTTGCCGCGCCGCTCCGGTCTGGGCGGCGGCGGGAGCCCCGCTGACGGCGGCCGTAGCGAGGCTTGCAAGCTGGAAGAACCGGCGGCGGTCGACGGCCTCGCGGCCCTCCGGGCCGGAACCCGCGGAGTTCTCATTGGCAGGACATGGCTTCCCCATGGGCGTCATCATACGCCCTTTCGCCACTGTCTTCACCGTATCTCACCGCTTCGCCGGCGCGAGCGGCGGTCCCGTCGTCTGCATGCAATGCGCCTGGCCCTCACAAGTGATGCTGCATGTGAAGGTCACTGAGTTGCGGTATGCCGATTCCGACGGCGGTGGCTCCGGCGGGAAAAACGGGTAGACCACCGGAAAGAAGCTGCACGGGAACCAGTGATCATTCCTGAACTCTACCCGCACATACTTTGTTCGCAACGTCTTGGCTAACGAGCCCGTCGCCTGCTCACAAAGCACTTGAGTGAGCTTTGCTTCGGTTCGGACGTAGAGCCTCGGCTCAATTGCTCCGGGCGTGGCGCACACCTCAAACCGCGTCATCCTTCTGCCCCCCACGATCAAGATCTCAAACGGCGTTCCCTCCACTGAAAACTGGGTGGGATCTCTTCCGCTCAGGATCCGCTTGCTGAAGGACCCGTCTGCGCTCCTCAGCCGCAGAACCGCATCGCCGTTCAAGGCTATCACATCCGCCGCAACCAGCTGACCCCGTGGGAAGTGGTTGTAATCTACTTTCCACTGCTTATAGCTATGGCAAGGCGCCCCCGTCTCTTTCGCCGCAATCTCTCGAGTATTGTAGACGGACAGAACTGCCAATCTATGCGAGGCAGCGCTCCCGAGGAATGCGCGGGCGGCTTTCTCCATCTCCGGAAGTGAAATCCTGTCTGCCGGAATCACCAACGTCTGCGACCAGAAATAGTTGTCCTTTGTTTCCCCAAAGATCTCTCCCGCGACGTCCCGAGGCGTTACTCCCGCTGCCACCAGCAATATCAACAACACTCTCATCGTTGAGCTCATTCGGGGCAATCCTTCTTCAGCCATTGCGTGCCGGTTCCAGCTTCCGGGGTCGGCCGGCCCGGCGGAGGCGCGGTAAGGGTCCGGCGTCAGGAAGCGGCCCGAGCCGGAGTGGTAGTAGCGCCGGTGAGCTATCCGCTTCGTTGTGTTTTCCCACTCTTTGCAAATTCCTGGCGGTGCAACTTGTTATCCCTACTGTCGATATACTCGACAATGACCGCTGACGGGGTCGAGATTATCTTCGGCTCAGCCAAGGTTGAGGCCCGCAGCGCGATCCTTGGTACGCCGTTCTCGAAGACGATCGCTACTAGGGGCTGCGCGGTGCCGCCGATGAATTCGAAGACGTACACGCCTTCAATCATAACGAACTGGTGGAAACCGCTGTCCTCCGTGTCGTAAACGAGAGCAGGCGATGTAGCATTCCTGGACCACGCGACGAGCTGAATGACTCCTAGGCGTTTTGGTGGGTCAATCGGGCATTGGCGGACTTCAACTCGCTGTGCGGCATAGAGAGCGTCGAGATTGCCTGGGACTGTCGGGAGCGCTGCGATCAGGTTCGGACAGAGAGTCGTGCCATCAGCCAGGGCACGCATAGGAGCAACGCCGAGAAGTACGATGCTAGACAGAACA
>CAYRPT010000399.1:0-4776 GCA_964425895.1 uncultured Solibacteraceae bacterium
TGGCCCGGCGAATCTGAGAAGGAAATTCTCAGATTTGCCGGGCTAGAATCCAGGGAACATTTGTGAACGTTCCCTGGTATCAATGACGTGCGGCTTCTGCGCCGGAGGCGCCCCGCCGCGCGGTTAGCGCCTCAGAACACATGGTGGTTTCTACTGCTGGGCAGTCTCGCATCGGGATGGGCGGGCATCCGCCTCGTGCCCGCTACCTCGACCTCCTCATCCACGTGTTCGTCGTGGTGCTGATGGTCTCGAACCTGGTGGGGCCGAAGATCGTGGCGATCGGGCCGTTCCGGATCAGCGGCGCTCAGCTTCTGTTTCCGATCACTTACATCTTCGGCGACATCTTCACCGAGGTTTACGGCTACTCCGCCTCACGCCGCGCTATCTGGACCGGTTTTTTTGCCTCGGCGCTGCTCTCGGTGATGGCCCTGATCTCGGTGGCGCTTCCCCCCGCCCCGGACTGGCCGCACCAGGAGGCCTTCGCCACCGTGTTCGAATTCGTCCCCCGGATGGTGATCGCCAGCCTCATCGCCTATTGGGCGGGCGAGTTCTCAAACGCTTACGTGCTCGCCAAACTCAAGGTTTGGACGGCCGGCCGCTTCCTGTGGATGCGCACGATCGGCTCCACCGTCGTCGGGCAGTTCGTGGACACCGTCGTGGTGATGGTGATCGCCTTCGGCGGCAGCCTCAGCCCGCAGCTCATCGGAACTTTGATCGTCTCGGGCTACCTCGGCAAGGTGATCTACGAGGCCCTGGCGACCCCGCTCACTTACCTGGTGGTAAATTCCTTGAAACGGGCCGAGGGTGTGGACACGTTCGACGTTCGCACCGACTTCAGCCCGTTCCATCTTGAGAAAGAGCGGCCGTAGAGCCCCGCCGCCCTCCCTCTCTCCAGGGAACATTTGTGAATGTTCCCTGGTATCAATGACGTGCGGCCTCTGCGCCGGAGGCGCCCAGCCGCGCGGTTAGCGCTCCATCGCGGGGGAAGACTTCCTCCATGCCGGCCCGCCACTCGCCTTCCTTGCGCGTGGGAAGCGGCTGCGGCATGGTCTTCATGATCGCCGACCACTCCCGCGTTTTCGGATCGGCGGCCGTTCCCACCACGTCCGCTTCGAAGACCTCGCCGTGCGGGATCGCGGTACGATGCCCCCATGCGACGCCGTGATTTCGTGCGGGCGGCTCCCATAGCCTCCGCGTTCAGCTTCTACTACTGCTCCCAGCCGGCGCGCCACCGCCGGCCGAACATCCTGTACGTGATGACCGACGACCAGGCGGCCGGCCAGATGTCCTGCGAAGGTGGTACGCTCATCCGGACGCCGAACTTCGACCGGCTGGCGAGGGAGGGCGTGCGTTTCTCGCACGCCTTTTGCACGAACTCGCTCTGCGCCCCGGGACGCGCCACGGTGCTCACCGGGACCTACTCGCACGTGAACGGCGTGCGGGGGAACTCGGAGGCCCGGGGCGCGGCCGAGACTCTGGATCCCCGGCTCGCAACCTATCCCCAGGTCCTTCGGGAGGCCGGCTATCGAACCGCCATGGTCGGGAAGTGGCACCTCTCGCACGATCCCGCGGGCTTCGATTACTGGTGCGTGCTGCCCGGCCAGGGGCTCTATTTCGATCCGGAGTTCATCGAAATGGGGCAACGGCGCAAGTTCACCGGGTACTGTAGCGACGTCACCACCGACCTGGCCCTCGATTGGCTCAAGAAGCAAACCGGGCCGGAGCCTTTCTGCCTCGTGTATCAGCACAAGGCGCCCCACCGGCCCTTCCAGCCAGCGCCGCGCCACGCGAAACTTCTGGCCGGCACGGCCATTCCGAAGCCTCCCACCTACGACGATGATTACGCCACCCGCCGCGTGGCCCGCGAGGCCGAGGACATGAAGTTCGAGCTCAGCCTCGCCCGGGATTACGGGGACCTGCCGGCCGGCCTTCCACCATCCGCGAAAAAGGACTGGATCTTCCAGCGCTTCGTGGGGGATCACTATGCCGCGCTCTACGGCGTGGATGAGAACCTGGGCCGGGTGCTGCAATACCTCGATGAGTCGGGCCTGGCGGAGGACACGCTCGTGATCCACTCTTCCGACAACGGCTTCTACCTCGGCGATCACGGCTGGTACGACAAACGGTTCATGTACGAGCCGTCATTCCGTATCCCACTGCTCGTGCGGTATCCGCGCCGCGTCCCGGGCGGCGTGGTGGCGCCGCGGTTCGCCGCGCAGATCGACTACGCCCCGACCATCCTCGATTTCGCCGGCGCGCCTATCCCGCCCTCCATGCAGGGCCGCAGCCTGAGGCCGATCCTGGAAGGCGACCCGCCCCCGGATTGGCGCACCAGTGTCTATTACACCTACTGGGAGAACTCATGGGAGCTGCGCAACGCGTCGCCGGACCAAATGGCCGACCCCACCTTTCAGTTCTTCACCGCGCACCGCGTGGGACCGCACCGTGGGGTCCGCACGGACCGCTATAAGCTGATCGAGTTCTTCTCCGAGGGCGACTACTGGGAGCTGTTCGACCTGCGTGACGACCCCCATGAGCTGAAGAACCTCTACGGCACACCCGGGTATTCCGAGCTGATCGAAGAGCTCAAGGCCGAGCTCACGAGGCTGCGGAGCGGGTATCGCGATTTGTGACGCCGGCTGCGGCGCGCGCCGCCCCGCGGCCGTCACGCCAGGTGCGCATCACCGCCTTGGCAAGCCGGCCTGCCGGTTGCGGTATCATCGACAGCACGATGCTCAGCCGCCGCGCCTTGCTTGTCACACCGGCGGCCGCTCTGGCCCAGGCGCCGGACCGCGCGCCGCTCGTCGAAACTCACATCCATCTCTTCGCCGCGGACCAGAAAGCGTTCCCCTACCACCGGAACGCGGTCTACCGGCCGGAGCCCGCCCCGCTCGAAGACTATCTGCCGGCGGCTGCTGAAGCCGGGATCACCAACGTGATCATCGTGCATCCGGAGCCGTATCAGGACGATCACCGCTACCTGGAGTTCTGTTTTGCGCGCGAGCCTTCCCCCATGTTCTTCAAGGGAACGTGTCTGTTTGACCCGACGAAGCCGGACACACCGGAACGCATGGCGCGACTCGTGGAGAAACACCCGAAGCGGATCGTGGCGCTCCGGATCCATTGCACGCGCGAGCGCGGCGCGCCGCCGGCCTCTTCCGGTCCGATCCGCGACCGGGATCTCGGACATGAACTGGTCCGGCACACGATCCTGGCCGCCCACAAGCTCGGGCTGGCCATTCAGTTTCACATCACGCCGCCGCACGTGGCGCAAGTCCATTTCCTGGCCGCGCAGTTTCCCCGTACGACGTTCCTGATCGACCACTTGGCGCGCTCGGGCTTTGGCACACCCGCCGAGTACGCGCAGGCGCTCGAGATGTCGTACCTGCCGAATGTCCACATGAAGTACTCCGGGGTGAGCTACTCCTCACGGCAGGAGTATCCGTACCGCGATGTGCGGCCGCTCGTGCGGCAAACATTTCAGGCCTTTGGCGCGGACCGCATGCTCTGGGGAGGCCTCGGCAAGACAATCGGCGAATACCGCCGGAACCGTGCGCTCTTTGACGAGATGTTCGCTTTCACCACCGAAGAGAACCGGGCCAAGATCCGCGGTGGCAACGCTATCCGGATCTTCTGGATGGGCTAGAATCAGGGTTTCGTCATGCAACTCGCCATGGCTGTGGACGTGAACAGGCTGATCGGCTACGAAATGGATCGGCTCACCTTCGAGGAGCGGCTGGCGCTCACCGGAAAATGGGTGGCCTTCGAAATCTACACACCTAAGACGCTGCCCATCCGGCGCATTGAGGCGGTGGGGGATTCCCCCGCCGAGTGCGCCCGCGGGCTCGCGGCGCGCGGTCTGGAGGTGGCGAAGTTCGAGTTCTCCCGCGTGACGCCTCCGTACTGATCCGGCGGCGGGCCGGCCGGTGTTCCAGAGTTCTTGATGCGCATCCGCCCAGGTAGTCCGTATCCCCTAGGCGCCACATGGGATGGCGCCGGTGTCAACTTCGCGATCTTCTCCGAGCATGCCAGGCGGGTGGAGTTGTGCCTGTTCTGCTCTCCGGATGACACCGAGGAAGCGGTGCGGTTCGACTTGCCGGAGCGCACGGACATGGTCTGGCACGGTTACTTGCCCGACCTCGTGCCCGGGCAACTGTACGGGTTTCGGGTCGATGGGCCATGGGATCCGGAGGCGGGCCACCGGTTCAACCCGCGGAAGGTCGTGCTCGACCCTTATGCCAAGGTCATCGGGCGCCCGATTCGCTGGGGTGATGAGATGCACGGCTACACGGTCGGGCACCGCGACGCCGACCTCCACCGCGATGATCGGGATAATGCCGCCTTGGCGCCCCTGGCGGCCGTGATCGATCCTGCGTTCACCTGGGGGGACGATCGCCGGCCGAACACCCCGTGGCACAAAACGGTCATCTACGAAGTCCACGTCAAGGGCTTCTCGCAATTGCACGCGGGCATCGGGGCGGAGCAGCGAGGAGGCTACGCCGCTCTCTGTTCGGCGCCCGCCATCGACCACTTCAAGAAGCTCGGCGTTACGGCCGTCGAGCTGATGCCGGTGCACCATCACGCCTACGATCGGCACCTGGTGGAAAACAATCTGAGCAACTACTGGGGCTACAACACGATGGCGTTTTTTGCCCCCGACACGCGCTACGCGACCACGCGCCGGGCAGTGGACGCGGTGCGAGAGTTCAAGCGGATGGTGCGCGTATTGCACTCGGCCGGTCTGGAGGTGATTCTCGACGTCGTCTACAACCACAC
>CAYRPT010000400.1:0-4775 GCA_964425895.1 uncultured Solibacteraceae bacterium
ATCGGCTTGTTCCGGTTGGGAGTCACGCTCTTAAGGCAGTCGCCGCCTATCTGGAGGTTGGGCGCCCGGCGCTGCTCCGAGGCCGGAGCAGCCGGTTTCTGTTCGTCACGGCTCGTGGCAAGCCATTGACCCGTCAGGGCTTCTGGAAATCCATCGGCGGCTACGGGGTTAAGGCCGGCGTGTTCCGGCACATCAGTCCTCACGTGGTCCGGCATAGTTTTGCCACACATCTGCTCGAGGGGGGAGCGGATTTGCGGAGCGTTCAGACGATGCTCGGGCACGCCGACATTGCGACGACGCAGATTTACACACACGTGATGCGCTCCAGGCTACAGAAGATTATCGATGAGCATCACCCCCGCGCCTGATCGGCTGGGGTCCCAAGAGTGCCGCCGGCGATGCGGTGGTCAGGGACCGCCGAGGTGGAGTGGTGCGCACTTGGGGTATCCCGAAAGGGGGATGAAGTGGGCAGGGCCCTCTGCGTCGCCCCGGGGCAGAAAGAAAGGGCCGGAGGCGGTAGATGAGTGACTACCTTTTCATGCTCGAAAGTCATCTTACGCCCGCGCAGCGCGAGGCGGTCAGCGCTGTGGAAGCGGCTGCCGGGCCGGAGGACCAGGTTTTCCTGGTGGGGGGGGCCATGCGGGACATGCTGGGGGGCTTCCCGATCACCGACCTTGACTTTGCGGTCCAGGGGAACGCCTGGGAGCTGGCCAGAACGGTGATGCGCAACACCGGTGCGGAGATGATCGACTCAGACCGCAACCGGAAGACCGCCGAACTGCGGTTTCCCAACGGCGTCACCACTGAAGTCGGGTTGGCCCGTAGCGAGTTCTTCAGCGGCAAACCCGGCTCCCGCCCGCTGGTGAAACCGGCCTCCATCCACGACGACCTCCTCCGACGCGATTTCACAATGAACTCCATCGCCCTTTCGTTGCATCGGGCTTCCCGCGGATTGCTGCTCGATCCGTCCAACGGTCTTGCCGACCTGGAACACCGCGAGCTGCGAGCGAATTCCGCCTACGCCTTCTACGACGAGCCGGTGCGCTTGCTTCGATTCGTGCGCTTCCGCGTGCGCTTCGGCTTCACCGTCCACGAGCGGACACAGCAGCAGTACGACAACGCCCGAGCCGCGCAAGTCGAAGCGAGCATCGCATCACGCGCTCTGTTCGCAGAGCTCCGCGCCATCGCCGACGAGGCCCACCCCGGGGAGATTCTGACGCAGCTCGATCGGGAAAACCTGCTCTCTCTGTTCTCGCCGGCGCTCCGCGGCCCGAAGATGAACCTGTCGCTTTTTGCCAAGCTCGAAAAGGCCAAGCAGATTGTGCCGCACGGGTTCAATCTCAATCTCGACAACCTGGGCCTTTTCCTGACTGTCCTGACGGAGAAGCTGACGCCCAAGGAGAAGTCAGATCTGGTTCGTTCCCTCGATATGCAGGCGCCGGAAATCGAAGTCTGGCAGAAGCTGGCGGTGCGGTCCCGGGGCCTGGAGAAGGGCCTGACTTCCACCAAACTGCACCGTCCCGCGGAGGTCTATCGACGATTGCGAGAGGCCCCTGGCGACCAGATACTGTACCTGTACCTTTACTCGGAAGAGCGGATCGTTCACGACCGCATCCGGAACTACCTCCAGAAGTATCTTTCCACCGCGATGGAGCTTACCGACCGGGACGTGGTTCAGCTCACCGGACTCGAGCCGGGGGACCCCCGGTTTGCGCGGTTCAAACAGGAGATTCTGGAAGCGCGGTTGGACGGGCGCAAATGGAATCCTCCCAAAGACTTGCAGCCTCCGGCGGCAGAGGCGGCTCCGAGCCCCTTCCCGACCGAAGCGCTGCGTCCGGCGGGCAGGGCCGGACGACGCGGCGCCCGCCGCATCCCCTCTGGGCGGATGCCGGCCGCGCGGCCGGCAGAGCAGGATGTCACGGCTGGCCGGCCTCCGGCGAATAGCTCGCCAGAGCGGCCGGCGGCCGCGGGGAAGGACGTGTTGAAGGCGCGCCGTCCTGGTTCGAGGTAGCTCACCGGGTTCGGGACGGTCTTCCCTTGGTCTGCTCATCACGCCCGTGCCAGTGGGGCGGACGCCGGGCCGAAGGGAACCTCGAGCACCACGGCGCCCCAGACCTCTCTTACCTGGGAGGAGTCGCCGCGCCGGAAGGACTTCGCATGAGATATCAGGGGCATAAAACGCCATCGGTTCTCACGTGCCTTCCACGTGAAATCTCCGATAGATCGCGGCGACTCCGCAGAATCGGCCGCCTCCGCCGCCGGTGATGCGGAGCCTCGCGGGAGGCATGACAAGCGAGCCCCGCCCCGCCGTCCGCGGGCCCAGCCACGCGGGCTAGCCCTCCGCGAAGCCAGCCTTGTGAATCACGCCGCGCAGGTGCGCCAGCGCCTCGCGGTAGTCGCTCGTGCCGACGTACTCCAGGATGAGGGGTATTCCGGGCGCATGTTCGGCCGACAGCCTGACGAACCTGTCGTAGTCCAGGTCTCCCCGTCCGGCGCCGACACCCTTGGTCACGTGCAGCTTGCGGTCCTTGGCGTGTATGCCGCCGATCCATGGTTTGAGTTGGGCGAACATCTCCTCGAGATCATTCACCTCGAGAAGATTCGCCGGATCAAGCTGCGCCCTGACGCGCTGTGAGTCCACCTCTTCCAAAAAAACACGCGTTCGCTTGGCGCTGGCGAGAAGACTGCGATAGATCGGCTCGAGCAGGACGGTGGCATTGTTAGCCTCGGCCACGCGCGCCAATTCCCTTCCCGTGCCCACGGCGGTAGTCCACACTTCGTCCTGCCAGTCGTAGCTCACCCTGGGCACCGGGCCCGGAGGCTGATAGTGTCCCATCTCGCTCAGAAACACCCGGCAGTTCAGGTGTTCGCCGAGCTTCATCATCCTGTCGAAGTAAGCGAGGTTGGCCTTGCGCTCCGCCGGATCGGGATGAATAAGCGTGGCGTAGACGCCCACCGCGTCGAAAGTGATTCCAGCCGCACGGTAGATCCCGGCGATCTCCCTGGCGCGTTCCGGCGTCATGCCCGCAAGATCGCTGCGCTGGCCATACCTCCAGTAGCTGCTGTCTTTCTGGGTGAAAAAGAACTGGACCACCCTGATGCCCTGACCGCTCAACTCCCTGGCCAGGCTCTCGTTTGTTTGATCCGTAAACTGCGTCGTGGCTATGCCGACCTTCACGGTTTTCGGCGTGCGCGCCGCGGCGCGCGTCAGCGCCGGCGCGGCCATGGCGAGCAGGAATTCCCGGCGTCTGACGGGAAGCGTCCGGCGCCCGGCGCGGGACCAGTCGTTCCAAGGGTTCGCCGGCTCCGGCCGCAGCAAGGCTGCGTTGTGCGCTGCGTGAGAAGTGTCCATCCTCTTGAACCTCCTAAACCGCCAGCTTCCAGGGGGTGCGGTACGGCTTGAGAACCATCGCGTCGGCTTTCGGATCATCAACAACTCCCTGTCTGGCGGCATCCCAACGGATACTGCGCCCCGCCTGCCACGAGATGTTCATCAGATGGCCGATCGTGGTAGCGTCCTGCAAGCTTTCCGGCGTGGCGTTCGGCTGCTTGCGGGCGCGCAGGTTTTCGAGAAACGACTCGAAGTGCTTGAAGCGATCGTCGGCAGCCGGCACTGTCTGTTCCGGTTTCACCAGGGAGCCGGCAGGCGTGAGCTTCTCGCCCCGGCGGACGTCTTCGACGATCGAGTAGCCGCTGCGGTCGAGGACCATCGACGCTTCGGTTCCGAAGAAACACTTGCCGTGCGAACGCGTCTCACGCCGGTTGCCGTACCGCATCGTGTACTGCAACAGGAAGCCGTGCTTGGCCACCGGCCCGGGGCCGAACTCGAGCGTCGCACTGAAGGTGTTCGGGTACTCGAAGTTGTCCTCGTAAGCGAAGTTCCCGCCCGTCGCATAGACGGTTTTGGGAGCGGTCACCTGCATTGCCCAAAGGACAATGTCGAAGTGGTGTACGCCCCAGGCCACCTGGTGGCCGCCGCCGGCGATCTTGAACCAGTCGTAGCCGTAGTCGTAATAGATGTTGGGATTGTAGGCGCGCCACGGGGAAGGACCGACGTAGAAGTCCCAGTCGAGCTCCGGGGGCGGATCGCAATCCGGTGGGAAGGCTGAGCCCGGCCAGTAATTGTCGTAGTCCCACACCTTGACCTCAGAGATCTCACCGAGTTTCCCGGCCCGAATCAACTCGACGGCCCTCTGATAGTGTTCCTGGCTGCGCTGCTGCGTGCCGACCTGGACGATACGGTTATATCTCCGCGCCGCCTCGATCACGTATGGACCTTCGCCGATGGATTGCCCCATCGGCTTTTCCAGGTAGACGTCTTTGCCCGCCTGGCACGCAGCGATCGTGGGCAATGCGTGCCACTGCTGATTCGTCGCCACGATCACCACGTCGACATTCTTGTCTTCCACCAACTTGCGGTAGTCTCTGTACGCCGCGACGCGCTCGCCGCCGGCCAATTCACGGCCCATGGCGAGATACTTGGCGTTCACATCGCACACGGCGGTGAACCGAACCCCGGGCTGCTTGGTATAGAAGTTGAGAAATACCTGCCTTCCCCGAGCGCCGCAACCAATCAACCCGAGGTTGATCGTGTCGTTGGGACCGGGAGCGGCGGGGGGGCCCGCGCCCGCCCAGCCGGCGGCCATGGCCGTGCCGGACGCCCCGAGAAATCTCCGTCTCGTCGTTGGTTCGCTCATTAAATACCTGCTTTCGTAATGATAGTCATGGTAGTTGTCGAAGGTGTATATTGTCCGTGGGCATGGAGTCGCTCGGGT
>CAYRPT010000401.1:0-4760 GCA_964425895.1 uncultured Solibacteraceae bacterium
GCGCGACGTGGCCCCGATTCCGTTCCTGTGGATTCTGCCCCTGGCGGCCTATCTGCTCAGCTTCATCCTTTGCTTCGATCGGGATGGTTGGTACCGGCCCGCCTGGTATGTCTGGATTCTGGCCGCCGCGGCGCTGGCTATGGGCGCCTTTCTGTGGAACCCGAGGCTGGCCCTGAACTTCCCGCTCACGATTGCCGCGTTTACCGCCGGGCTGTTCGTGAGCTGCATGTTTTGCCACGGCGAGCTGGTTCGCCGTAAGCCGCACCCGCGCCATCTTACCGGCTTCTACCTGATGATCTCGGCGGGAGGGGCGCTGGGAGGGTTTCTGGTGGGCATTGTGGCGCCGAGCGCTTTCTCCGGCTACTACGAACTGCCGATCACGCTCGTGGCCCTGGCGATGCTCGCGCTGTATTTCTTCCAGCGCCTGCGCTGGCAGACGGACGCCGTCTGGATGGGCGTCTGTGTCTTCGTGACGCTCCCTTGCATGTACTATGTGAGATCCCACAGTAAACTGTCGGTGGCCGTGGACCGTAATTTCTACGGCAGTATCCGCGTTTTGGAGGAAAGGGACGTTCCGCACCCGCGGCGAACCCTGGTGCATGACGGAGTAGCGCACGGCAGTCAACGATTGGCGCCGGACCAGCGCCGGACCCCCTTCGGCTATTACGATCCGGCCTCGGGCGTCGGGCTGGTGATGAGCAACCGGTCTTCATCGCCCATCCGGGTTGGCATCGTCGGACTCGGCTCCGGGGCGCTGGCCGCCTACGCCCGGGAGGGGGATGTGTTCCGCTTCTACGAGATCAACCCGCTGGTGGTGCGCTACGCCCGCCAATACTTCACGTACTTGCAAGATGCGCCCGCGCGCGTCGACGTCGTGCTCGGCGACGCGAGGCTCGCCCTGGAGGCGGAGAAACAGCAGGGGTACGACATCCTGGTCGTGGACGCCTTCTCGGGTGATTCGGTGCCGGTTCACCTGCTGTCGCTCGAAGCGTTTCGGCTGTATTTCCGGCACCTGCGAAGCGGCGGGGTGCTGGCGCTCCACATCAGCAGTCAGTATCTGGACCTGACCCCGGTGGTGGGCAAGGCCGCCGAGACCCTGGGCGCCGCCTCGACACTGGTCGTCACGGAGAACACGCCGGAGGACCCGCGCGCCGGCTCGACGTGGGCGCTGTTGTCGCTGGATCCGGCCGCCTTGGGGGCCGCCGGGCGCGCGGACCAGGCTCGCCCCCTGCCCCGCGGCGAAGCCATCCGGCTTTGGACCGACGACTACAGCAATCTCTTCTCGGTGCTGCGGTAGAGCTCGCCAGGCGGCCTCGCCATGTTGTCGCGCGGCCGGTGTCCGTTGGCAGAGCCGTTCCGCCCGCTCGGCGTCTTCGCATGGCCGGGGGTATAGTCTAGGATGGGCGTCCGGATTGCGGCCGGATGCCGCTTCGATCGGAGAGAGGGATGGAACTGCCTTTCCAGTGCGGGCGCTATGAATGTGTCGAGTACCTCGGCGGCGGCATGGCCGATGTCTACCGCGCCCGGGACACGGTGATCGGACGCACGGTGGCGGTGAAGGTGCTGCGCGAGGAGGGCTGCTCGGATCGGGATACGCGGGCGCGATTCCTGCGGGAAGCCAAGATCGCGGGGAACATCGTGCACGACAACATCGTGCACATGTACGATTTCGGCGAGATCGAGGGCCGGCCCTACATCGTGATGGAGTACCTGTGGGGCGACGACCTGCGGGCGGCCATCGACAAGAAGAAGGTCGGCGATGTCCGTTACCGGCTGCACGTCGCGCTCGGGATCGCCAGGGCCTTCGAGCACATTCACTCGCTCGGCATCGTCCACCGCGACCTCAAGCCGGAGAACATCTCCGTGGACGCCACCGGCAAGGTGAAGCTGGTCGATTTCGGCATCGCGAAATCGAAGGACCTCAACCTCACCCGGGCCGGCTTCACATTAGGCACGCCCATGTACATGGCGCCGGAACAGGTGATGGGCGAGGAAGTCACCCCACTGGTGGACGTCTACGCGTATGGGCTGGTGCTCTACGAGCTGTTCACCGGCGTCCGTCCGGTGACGGGAGCGACCGTGGGCGAGGTGTTTGACAAAATTCTGAAGCAGCCCATCGATCTGAGGCCGCTGGCGGAGAGCGGCGCCGGGCCGCGGATCCTCCGGCTGGTGGAGCGAATGACCCGGAAGTCGCCCGAGGAGCGTCCGCAGAGCTTCCGGGAGATCCGTGAGGAGATGGAGGCTCTCCAGGCGCAGTGGGAGTCTGGCCCGATCGAGGAGGCGCCGGTACGGCGCGCCCAGAGTGAACCGTCGCGGCGGTCCACGGGCGTCCGGTTCAGCCTGAAGGGCTTGCCCGGCTGGTTTGTTCCCGCGGCGGCGGCGGTTAGCGTGATCCTCGCCGTGGTTTTGCTGATGGCGCTGTACCGGAAGGGCGGGGAGGGTCCCGTCGAGCCCGCGGCGGGCACGGCGGCGCCCGAAGGCATGGTGCTGATCCCGGCGGGTGCGTTCCGTTTCGGCCGGGACGGTTCGACGGTGGAGCTCCCAGGTTTCTACATCGACCGCGGCGAAGTCACCGTCGTCGAGTACGGGAAGTTCGCCGCCGCCACCAGCCGGCCGGCGCCCGTGGGCGCCCCGGAGATGCCGGTAGCGCGCATCACAATCGATGACGCCTCCGCGTATGCGCGATGGGCCGGAAAGCGGTTGCCCACATCCCAGGAATGGGAGAAGGCGGCCCGGGGACCGGAAGGATTCGTCTACCCGTGGGGCGGCAATCACGACCCGGCGAAGGCCGTGGTGGCTGACAACGGGGCTATGGCCCGGCGCGGTCCCGCGCCAGCCGATTCGCTGCCGGAGGGCGCCAGCCCGTACGGGGTGCTGCACCTCGCCGGCAATGTCCGGGAGTTCGTGCAGGAGTTCGTGACGCCCTCGCCGGAACAGGTGGCCAGGTACGCGTCGTTGCTGGCGCCGCCGCCGACCGCGGAAGAATCGTGGTGCCTGGTGCGGGGAGGGTCCTTCGACGAACCGTTGCGGAAGGATGCCGCGCTCGCCGCCGACGCCGTACCGGCGCGTTACGCGGCCGCGAGCATCGGTTTCCGTTGCGCGCGCGATGCGCCGTAGCCCTCCGTAATACAATGGCAGCGGGTTTGGCGAACCGGGCGCGGCGTTCCGCCTCGCCGGACGGCAGACCGCGAAGACAGACAACGTCATGACCACCGAAGGGAGCGGAGGGACTCGGCCGACCCTCGACGAACTGCGCGATCTGGGCCGGCGGGTGGAGGAGGCCACCGACGTCGAAAGCCTTCGCCCGCTTTACTACCGGATGAAATCGATCGTCGAGCAGCATCCGGACGATTTCGAGATCCAGTTCCAGGGCGACGAACTCAAGAAGCGGATCGCGGAGCGCGGCGCGGAACTGCGGGACCGTCCATCGCCAGCGCCGCCCGCCCCCGAAACCGAGCCGCCGGCTGTTCCGGAAGCTCCCGCGGTTGCGTCTCCGCTTCCGCCGGCTTTCTCCGCCCCTTCTCCCCCGCCGGCCGCTCCGCCGGCGCCGCCACCCGCCGTTGTACCCGTGTCCGACGAGATATCGGCCCTGTTGGGCGAGCCGCTGCAAACGGCGGCTCCGTTCGATGAGATCGAACCGGAAGCCCGGATCAAGACGACGCAGCAGCAGGCGGTGACCCGGCCGGAGCTTCCGCCGCCTGCGCCGCCCACAGCGAAGGCCCCTGAATCGCGCCGGAGCCTCGGACGGCGATTTCCCCCTGTGGCCGCCGCGGTGTTGGCGGCGCTGGCCACCGTCGGGGTCATCGGGCTCATACTGTATCTGGTGATGGGGCGCGGCGGCGAGGCCGGCGCCTTCGAGATGGAGTTCCGGACCTTTCCGACCGGCGCCTCACTGCGGATCGACCGCGAACTGCGCGGCACGACCAATACGACCGTGAAGCTCCCGCCGGGCGATCACAAAATCGAGGTGGTTCTTGACGGCTATGAGCCCGTGATCACGACGATCACCGTGGGCCCCGAGGCTTCGCCGGTGGTTGAACTGACACTGACTCCGCATCCGCAGATGGTCCGCGTGTACGCCGACTTCACCTCCGGCGAGGTGCGTCTGGACGGCGAACCCCAGGGGGAGTTGCAGGATGGTCAACTGATCCTTCAGGCGGTCTCGATGGGCGAGCATACCCTGGAGGTCTCGAGCGGCTCCAATAGGGTGTCGTTCGCCTTCGAGCTGACACCGGCGCAGCCGCCGCGCCTGGCGGGCCCGATTGCGGCGCAGAACGTTCTGGCCATCGTCATCGGCAATGCCGGCACGGACGGGATGGCGCACAGCAGCGCCACGCCGGTGAGCCTCTCGATCGACGGCCAGGCCGCCGGCAACATCGGGCCGCAGGGGCTTCCGCTCACCGGGGTGCAGCCGGGTGACCACCAGTTGAAGCTCGGCTCCGGCGGCGACGCGCGCGAACTGGTCGCGGGTTTCGGCGTCAACCCGGCGCTCACGGCGTTCCTCAAGCTCGATGTCAATGCGGGAACGCTGGTGGTGGTCACTGGAGAAGACGACGTCGTCGTGTCGGTGAACGGCAAACCGCAGCGGCGGAGGACCCGGAACGGCCGGCTTCGCCTCCCGCAGCTTTCCATCGGGCAGTATCGCGTGGCGGTGTCGAAGGAGGGTTTCGAACCCGCACCGGAACAGATAGTGGAGATCCGAAAAGGCGCGGAGACGCGGGCGGCGTTCGAGATGCGGCCCATCGCACGGATGGCGTCGC
>CAYRPT010000402.1:0-4745 GCA_964425895.1 uncultured Solibacteraceae bacterium
TGGTGTTCTTCAGGTTACGAACGGGAAACGATCAAGCGCCAAGGCCGGGACCGGTCAACTGCCCGGTGTGGACCAACCCGTCGCGCACATCGAAGATCCCGGGAAAACGCTCCTGCCATCCCTTGTTCGCCGCGGGCACGTATTGCCGGCTGTTCGCTTCGATCGCCGCCACGCCTGGAACGTGCGCGGCCAGGCCGGCCGAGTGGATGAGCGACGCCCCCGGACAGGTGAGATCCTGCACGCACAAGAACAGACCAAACTTCTGCGCCGCCGCGCCCATCAGCAGTGCCTGGGTTTGTCCCTTGCAAGCCTTGAGGGCGGCGCCGGTGTAACCCATCTCCCGCGCCAGTTCGAGCGACTCCAGATCCGTGAGCGACTCGTCAATCACCACGGGTCTGATCTTCGCCGCCTCGTGCATCACGTTGGCCCGATCCGCCTTGAGGTCGCGCCGCGTCGGTTGCTCAACGTACTGAATGCGCTCGAAGGCCTCCGGACGCTGCTCTTTGACGTGGTTCAGAAACGCGGTGAGATAGTCGACGTTGGGGCACCGCTCGTTGAAATCGGTCGAGTAGAACCAGGTGACCACGCCCCTTTCGGCCTGTGTTTCCGCCGCCACCTGATCCGTGCGAACCACCCTCTCTACGTCCCACTTCAGGTCGTCGCCGTTGAGTTTGATCTTCAGGTGGGTGAGCCCGGAGTAGCGGATCCACTCGGGAAGCGTTTCCGGCAACCCGTCGCCGATCCGCGTCGAAATGTCCGCGTCGGTAAGAGGATCGAGGGCGCCCACCAGATGGTATAAGGGCATCTTCGCCTTCGGATCCTTGGTCACGTAACGGTCGAGGTACTCACCCGCGAACTCTGGCGTCAGATAAGAAGCCAGGTCGTGCGTCATGTGCTCGGCGCCGTACGTGTAGTAGCTCGACACTCCGTGCAGCTTGCCGTATGCGTCGTGGATCGCCGCGTCGAACGGGCTCGCCGTCACGAGCGTAGCCAGCTTGGGAACCGGCTCCGCCAGCTTCATTTGAGCGGAAACCTCGTCCGCCGCTTTCAGATAGACCGGCTCCAGCGCGACGCCGATATCCACGGGATGACCTGCGCCGTCGTATTCCTCCGTGATGCCGCGAATCCGCGCCGCGAGCTCACGCATCGCGCCCAGCGTCGTCTCGTACGGCATCACCCTGGAGGGATAGGCCCAAATGTTGCCGAGCGGCATGGAGCCGAAGCCCCGCGCCGTTCGGCCCGACGCATCCTCGATGACACAGCGCGCATTCAGCAGCGTCACCCGATCGAGCGCCACACCGCCAAACTTGATGGGCGTCCGATAGAAGTAGTCCTCGTAGTCCGTTGCTACCTCGCGTACGCGGACTCCACTGCCCGTCCGCGGCCGGCAGGCTGACAGGAAAGGCGCGGCTCCCAATGCACCCAGAAATGCTCTGCGGCTGACTGAACCCACGCCGCCCATTGTAGTACTCGGCGCCCTGCGTTTTTTGGTCCCGCTGTCAACCGCTAGCGTTCCACCAACGCATTAAAAAAGATCTTGAAGGCCTGGTAACTTTGGGCGCGATATTGCGGCCGCATCCCGAAAAGGATAACTCGGCCCCGGCCGAACGGCGCTTCGAGCAGCGCCGCCTGATCCCGCAACAGCTCCTCTCCGAGAAGCCAGCCCGAGGCGAGCACGCCGGAGGCGGGATAACGTGCTACGGCGGCCGCGCCCCGGGGTCTACCGGGAACGAACACCGGACTCCCCTGCGACCACACGGCGATCCGGTCCGGAAGACCGTAGGTGAGCGCGTGCCGCTCCAGCCTGACAAACAACAGCGAGCCGGGCGAATAATACTCCGTACTCCGCTTGCCCTTGATGGCATTGTCCGCGGCCACACCGAGGTGTTCAATCGCGTAGTCGCTGGACTGGTTCAAGAACACGAGCGTCCCGCCGAGCGACGCAAACGACTTGAGCGACGCCAGCGCCTTGCTGTTCAGGCCGCCCGTGTACGGCGGCGGCATCGAGCCGTCGCTATAGCCCCGAATCAATGCGGACGCCTGCTGATCCGGAAATACGATCACGTCGAACCGGGACTCGAGCCGTCCGGCCTCGATGTCCGGATTCGTGAGGCGATCGTAGGGGAACCCGAACTGCTCCAGGACCCAGCGCGTCCAACCCTCGTCCATACTCGGCTGCCAGCTTCGATAGAGGCCGATCCTCGGGCGCCTCAACTCGAAGCAGTCCGGTGACAGCGAGGCCAGAGAGAAGTCCCCGCTCCCCCGGTCCCGCCAGACCCGGCGGCCTTCGCGCCACCACCTGTTCACGGTTCTCCACGAGTCCACATTCGAGGCCGGCAGCACCCCCTCCGCCGGCGCCGCGCCTTTCAGCGTAAAGGAGAATTCCCCCGCCCGTTCAAGCTGCGCCTGGAAACGCCCGGCGGCGGGAATCACCTCGACGCCCATCAGCAGCGGCAGCGTGTGCGCTGTAACGTCGTACGGCCGCTTCGGCGGACCCCCGGGGTAGAGGCGAAGATCCGGGTAATCCTGCCTCTCCAGCAGCGTCTTGGCCCACGCGCTGTACGGCTGCTGCATCCGGATCACATAGGCGCCGGCCGCGTATTCCCTCCCGTCCACCTGGAACGCCGCCGCCGCCCGCTCCACCTCAACCAGGCCGAACGATAGCGTCTCCAGCATCGTGCGCGCCGCGCCGGGATCGTCCTGCGCTCCCGGGACGACGAACGCATACGGCTGCGCCCGTTCCACGGCCCGCTGTCCGATGCGGTAGAAGGCCCGCAACAGGTCTTCGCGGCGCAGCGCCGCCTGATACAAGCAGGACTCCCAGGCGATGAGCTGATACTCGACGATATCGCGCGGCTTCCATTCCCCTCCCAACCACGGATCGAGATGGTTCCAGCTCCGGCCCTTCGGATCGTACCCGCGGCCCGATTCCACGATCTGCTCCGGTGTCACCATGATCGGGCTGGCCAGCCGGGCGCTCGCCGATTCGCTCAGAATGCGCATGCCTCCGTGATAGGCCTGGTAGTGCCGGGCCGGCGTCCAATAATCGTACAGTGCGTTGACCACGACGCCCTTTTTGCCCGCCGTCGTCAGATCGGCCGCCATCCCCATACCGATCATGTTGCCAAGCTGCACCACCACGGAATCGATGTTGGGATCCACCGGGTCCATCCACGGCGGAATGAACATCCGGGACGCCCAGGGCCCTTGCTGGTGGACGTCGTAAACGATCTGGGGATGCCAGGCATTATGGAGCTTCTCGATGGCGACGCGCGTTTCGGCCTGCGAGAAGATGTACCAGTCGCGGTTGTTATCGTGCCCGGCATACTTCTGATAGAGCTCCGGCGGGGTCGTGCCTTCGTACGGAGTGCCGAGCGTCTCCTCGTACCACTTCCGGACAATCTCGATGCCGTCCGGGTTCAGCGACGGGACCATCAGGAAAATGACGTTCTCCAGAATCGCGCGCGTCTTGGGATCGCCGGCCGTCGCCATCCGGTGGGCGAACTCGATCGCCGTGTGCGTTGACGCCACCTCGGTCGAATGGATCGAGCACGTGATGGCGACCACCGCCTTCCCCTCGAGGAAAATCGGCTCCGCCTCCACCGGCCCCGTCCGGCGCGGGTCCGCCAGCCGGGCCTGGATCTCGCGGTAGTGATCCAGACGGCGCAGCGTCTTCGGGTCGGCGATCGTCACCACCAGGAAGGGCCGGCCTTCGGTGGAGCGTCCCACTACCTCCGTCCGCACCCGGTCGCTCTGTCTCCCGAGCTCCGTGAAGAAGTCCACCACCCTGTCCCACGCCGCCAGCTTGCGGTCGGCTCCCATGCGGAAGCCGAAAAAAACCTCCGGGTCGGGAACCGCCGCGGACAGCGATAGCGCGGCCGGCAACAACAGAATCCACCCCGACGCTGCGCGCCGCGTGAGAACACTGGCCATGGGTACACCTATTCTACTGGGGCTCGGATTTCTGCGTACCACAACGTTGGCTGGTGAAACCCGCCCGCATCCCACACGTGCGCGGGTCCACCCGAGCGCCGGACCGGCCGCACGGCCCCTTCTGGTACGCTTAGGATCTTCGGCCACCCATGAGCCTCGATCAGATCCAAGGCATCATCCCCCCGCTCGTCACTCCTTTCAAGGAGGACGGAAGCCTCGACGAAAGCCTCTTCCGGGCCGACATCCGCTTTCTGTTGGACAAGGCGGGCGTCCACGGCCTGGCGGCCTGCACGAGCACCGGCGAAGGTTACACACTCAGCGCCGACGAGTGCCGCCGGGTCGTGCGCTGGACCATCGAGGAGGCGGGCGGCCGCGTTCCCGTCCTCGCCGGCGTCATCGCCGACTCGACGCAGGCCGCGATCCGCCGCGCCGAGGCCGTGGCCGATCTTGGGGTGACCGCCCTCCTCGTTCCGCCCGTCCATTACCTCTACCACCCGGACGATGAGTCGACCATCCGGTACTTCGCCGGCATCAGCGAAGCCACCGGGCTGCCCGTGGTGATCGACAACGTTGTGCCATGGCGCCCGCTTTCGCCGGAACTGCTGGCGCGAGCGGTTCAAGACACGCCCGGTCTCGCTGGCGTCAAGCACACCGGAAATGATCTCAAGGCGCTCGCCGACCTGCTATGGCTGCTTGAAGAGAAGCGCCTTTACGGCCGCTGCCGCGTGTTTTCCGCCGTCAACCCTCTCCTTTATCCTTCGTTTCTCCTGGGCGCCCATGGAGCCATCGCGGCATTGGCCACCGCGGCTCCC
>CAYRPT010000403.1:0-4728 GCA_964425895.1 uncultured Solibacteraceae bacterium
TGTCACCTTCTCTGGGGCAATGCGCGCACCCGGTTCGGTGCGGCGGCCGGGGCCTGCTGCTTCCTCGCCAGGCGGTCAGGGGCTGAGAACCTTGAAAATGGCCGCGGCGCCGTCCATTGCCCAGCCGGACATCCGGTAGCCGAAGCCGGTCAACGAGAAGACCACGAGGATCAGCAAGAAGCCGAATCGCGCGAGCTCGACGTAGATGACGGTGGGAACACGCGCGGCCAATAGGAGCTTCGATCCGTCGAGCGGCGGCACGGGCATCATGTTGAAGATCGCCAGGTAGAGGCTGAGATACACGCCGTGCGCACAGTACTCGGCGAAGGAGGGGAAAACGTCGCCGGCCGAGGCCGGCAGGCTTGCGAGAACCACCGCCGCCGCGGCCAGGATCACGGCGAAGATCACATTACTGGCGGGCCCGGCCAGCGCCACCAGCGCCAGGCCATTCATGCCGCCGCGCAAACGGGCGGGGTTCGTGTTCACCGGCTTCCCCCATCCGAGGAAGCCCGCGCCCATCAGCGAGGTGATCGCGGGCAGCAACAGGGTCCCGATCCAGTCGACGTGGGCCAGGGGATGGAGGGTGTTCCTACCCTCCAGCCTCGGCGTATCGTCACCCAGCTTGATTGCTGTCCAGGCGTGGGCGAATTCGTGCGGTGTGGTGAGCAGCCAGAGCAGGGAGACGTTGAGAATCGCGGCTTCGAAATCCAATCCCCATTGTGGCACGGCCCCTGCGAATACGGCTCCGGACGGCTCCGGGGCCGCCGCTATGCGGTGAGGGCGCCCACGTCGAGAAGCACTCCCAGCGGACCTGCATTCCAGGCGCGTGTGCGGCCGAGCTGCTCCTGGCGTCCCCAGGCTTCGTGGATATGCCCGCAGAAGAAGGCGGCGGGCTGGTGCTGGTCGATGAAGGCGCGGACCGAACGGCTGCCGCCGTGAGCGTAGCCCTGCATACGATCCAGCGTGGTGCCGTGGGGCGGCGCATGGCAGATGAGGATGAGCGGATTCAGGCCGGAAAACGGCTCCAGCTTCCGCGCCATTTCAGCCTCGGAGTACTCGCCCGGCGTGTTGAACGGCGTTGGTGTCGAGTATCCGAGGCCCGCAACGTGGAATCCGCCCGCTTCGAGAACACGCCCGTGAAACGGCTGCAAGCGGTGCCGCTCGCACATACTCGCGATCGCCGCCTCCGACTCGTGATTGCCCGGCAATACGTACATGCGTTCGCCGCGCAGCGCGAGGATTTCGCCCGCCGCGTCCAATCCGCGTCCCCAACTCACGATGTCGCCCGCTGCGAAGTAGTAATCGGCCTCGATCTCCACCAGGCGGTGGAGGGCACGCCGGTCCCCGTGGGTGTCGGAGAAAACGAGGATCTTCATCTGCCCCCCAGAATAGCGGGCCGAGCCGGGCGGTTGGGGCCGGGCAGGTGTTCTCCCGCTGCCCCGGGGCGGCGTGTCGCAGTCGCGTTCTCCGCGGCCGCCCGAGCCTGCTTCGGCCGTGGTAGACTCGCCCGTTATGAATCACGCGGGGCGGCGCCACGGACGGCGGCGGGCCGCGAGGCTGCCGGCGATGGTGCTCGCGCTGGCTTCCTCGCTGCCGGCGAGCCAGTCGTTCTATGACCGCACGCATCCGTCCGCGGTGTTCGGGGAGCCGAGAAACTACCGGATCTTTCTGCCGCCGGATTACGAAACCAGCGGAAAGCCGTATCCCGTCATTTACTACTTCCACGGACACAGCGACCGCTACACGCTCGAGAGCTACGACCAGGGCACGCACACCGTGCCGGAGGTGATCCGGTTCGTCAACCGCCACGATGTGATCGTGGTGGCGGCCGACGGAGCCGTGGCGGAGCACTACACCGGCTTCTACGGCGGATCCCCGTGGGACCTGCGCGAAGAGGGCGGCGACTATGATTTCGGCCTCTACTTTCTCGAGCTGGCGGCGCACATTGACGCCACCTACCGCACTCTGACGGACCGGCGGCACCGCGCCACCTCGGGATTAAGCATGGGCGGCTTCCTCAGCCTGTACCTGAGCGCGCGCTTCCCGGACCGCATCGGGAGCGCCTCGGCCTTCAACCCTGCGCCGGTCTTCTTCACGGGCGACAAGGGTCGCCGCACGCCTTGGCAAACCTCGGAACGGGTTCGCAACCACACCCATACCATGGTCCGCCTGGTGCGGGCGAGCGGGGACTACATCAGCCAGTATCACGAGCAGACGCGGCTGGCCTACGCGCGCGCCCACGAGGTGGACTTCGAGTTCCGCCAGGACGAATGGCACCGCCACGCGGCCACCTCGATCGGCGAGACCTTCGCCTTCCACCTGCGGGCGTTCGGGCGCTCCGCGCTGAACAACGTACCGGTCGTATTCCACCACTCCAACGCCTACCGCTCCTTCGACGTCTGGGGATACCGTGTGAAGGCGGAGGGGGAACTGCCGGGGCTGACGCACCTCAGCGGAGTTCGCCAGGGTGGGTTGCGCGTCACCACGCGGCGCTGGGAGCCGGATGGCCCGCCGATACCGGACCGGCGCATCACGATCACCACCGCGCCCCTGTATCGCGCCGGCGCGGCGTACCGCGTTCTGGATCACAGCCTGGCCACCGGGAAGACGGCCACGAGCGAAATCACCGCCGATGCCGAAGGCCGCCTCACCGTCGCGGTCGACGGCGGCGGACATCAGTTGAGCTTCGCCGGTCCCGGCGCCGGAGCCCAGCCCCCGGTGCTGCTGCCCGTCTCCGCCGAGGATACGCCGCGCCTCCCTCCAAACCAGGACTTGTCGCTTCCCGTTCGCGTCTACAACCCCCGTGGCGAGTCTATGGCCGGCGTCCGGGTCTCGATCTCGAGTGCATATCCTACCGTGCGGATTCTGTCCGGGGAAGCGACGATCCCCGCGATTGCGCCGGGCGCTTTCGCCGACCTCTCGGACGGCCTCAAGGTCAGGCTGACGGCGGGCGCCGGCTATTTCGCTCCGGCGCGTATCGAGCTTCAGTTCGGCTACGACGGCTGGTACGAAGCCCGGGAAGACATCGACGTTCTGATCGTTCCGGAGCGTATCCCGGCGCCGGCCGCGGTCGAGGTGCTGGACGGCCGGACCGGCCGCTTCGCCGTATTCCGGCAGCACGGCAACTCCGGCGGCGGCCAGTCGGTCGAACGGGAGATCACCGAGGGGAAAGGCAACGGCAATGGCGTGCTGGAGCCCGGCGAGGAGGCCACGATTTGGGTGAAGCACGAGCAGGGGATGGATCCCTTCGACAAGAACAACTGGTGCCGCGCCAAGGTGCGCGCCGGCTCGCCGTGGATCGAAGAGATCGCCGAAATCCGCGAGAACCGCCAGCGGGAGTGGCTTGGCGCGGCGAACGAGTCAAGCCTGATTCGCGTGAGGCCGGACGCGCCGCGCGGAACGGAGATTCCGCTCCTGCTTGACACCGAGTCCTGGACTTTCCACTTCACGCCGGACGTGCGGTACGGCCGCGAGAAGCTGCTGCAAGGCTATCAGCTCCACCGGCATCATCTGCATCGTTGGGCGGTGAACCTGCCATAGGCCCCCACCCTCTCGCGTGGAGCAGCCTGGCCATAGTCACGTCTGACCCGCCGGGCCTATCCCCTTCCTGCCGTGGCGGTTGCCATCCGGGCGAACTCGGTTGCGGCAGGAGCGCCCATAGAATTGTTCTAGCAACGCCGTGGTGGTTCTTCCGATAAGACAACCGGCCGGCGCCCCCTCCACGCGAGACCGTGGAGCGCGCCGCCAGGCGTGCCACGCCGGCGGTCATGCCGGCGGCAACTCTGCGGAGTTCGACCCCATCGCAACACACTGAAACAAAATGACATCTCCTCGAAGCAAAATAAAATCCGGTCACTTCATCCGGCTACCCTCTGTCGTGGAGCGCGCCGCCAGGCGTGCAATGCCGGCGGTCATGCCGGCGGCAACACTCGGCTGGGTGTACGACCGCCCGCCTGCGGGCTTTGACGAACTGCTCCACGCCCCAATGTGGCCAGAGACCTTGGTCACTCGATTTCGCGAGCCTCAATGGTCCCACTTGAGCACGCGCAGGGCGGTTCCCCGGTAGAGCGCTTCAAGAATCTCGTCCGGAAGATCGAGGGCGTAATAGCGCCACCAGATGCGGCCGGGCAGATACTCGTCGGCCGTCTCAAGCAGCCGCCACCAGCCGCGGTACATCTCGAGATCCCGCCCCATGTCGGTGCCGAACAGGATCCGGTCCTTGTAACGGGCGAGGAACTTCGCCGCGGTGCGCGGCTGCCGCCCGAGCTCGTAGTCGCGGGCGGAGATGTCGAGGTAAAGGTTGGGGAAGCGCTCGAGCGCCGCGGCCAGCGACGCCGTGTCGTGACCCTGGTTGCTGAGATGGCAGGCGATGAAGGTGGTTTTCGGATGCCGGGCCAACATGCGGTCGCGCGAGGCGAGGAGCTCCCCGAACGACGGCACGTCCTTGCCGTGCAGGTTGAAGTGTTGGAAGTCGGGGGTGCGTTCCTGGCGGGGGCCGAGGGGCTGCCAGCAGGAGGGATGGTCGGCTATGTGGAAGTTGACCGGGAGGCCAAGCTCCGCGCACTTCCGCCAGACCGGATCGAGGCGGGGGTCATCGAAATGCATGCGCCGGGCGCGGGGCAGGGACTGAAGAACATGACGGTGCGGGCAGGGGAGATTGGTGGAGAATGCACCATCGAGAGTGCGGCGGGTGGGGGAACGACGGTGGTCTTCTCCGTGCCGTACGCG
>CAYRPT010000404.1:0-4705 GCA_964425895.1 uncultured Solibacteraceae bacterium
AGGCAGCGGGTTTCGAGATAGATCATCGATTTGCCCTCGGAGTGCCCCATCAGCGCCTCCGAACCCGTGCCCGACGTGAACCGCACCTTGATGCCCCGCGACGCATACGCCGCCGCCAGAAAGGCTTTCGAATAGGGCGAATCGTCGCCATCGCGGAAGGCGCGCTCCGTCCCGTAGACCGACAGCGTCTCGGCGTATGAGGTCAGGCCAAGCCAGGCCAGCCGCAGGCCCAGCGATTCCTCCACCGCGCATTGCGTCAGGGCCGTTCCCCGCCCCGTCTGCGACCCGATGAGGATCGCCAGAGCGTTCAGTGGCGCGTAGCGCGAAATCCCCACCGTGGTCTCCAGCTCAGAGAATCCCCGCTCCACGGCCTCCGCCGCATCCGCGGCCAGCAGCGCCGGATTCTCCTTCCGGTTGGTGACGTGCGCCTGATTCGAGGGCGTTCGCCGGGCGCGCATCTTCTGGAGCGCCATCATCATCTCGACCACGTTCAGACGGCTGACGACATCCATGATCTTCGCCGGCGTAAGACCGCTGACGATTCGCACGATCTCCGCCCGCGGCGCCGCAACGTCCACCAGCATGGAGGCGATGGCGAGGGAATCGATCGCCATGCATTCCTGCGCGACAGCGGCGTTGATCGCATGGCGCGCGATGAAGCGGTCGAGCACGTCGAAGTCCCGCTGCGCCCGGCCGTCCATCTCGACAATGCAGTTCCCTTCCACGCGAATCGACGGCTTGGGATCGGCCGGGCTGTGGAACAGAATCAGGCCTGTTTCCGGCCACTCTTGGATGAAGCTGTCGCGGTTCACGGGGCGCTCGGCCCGGCCGGCAAATCGTTTGGACAGAGGCATGGCGGTATCCGTTGGGTTCATTTTATCCGCCCGGGGCTGGCGGCGGCCCGCCTCTGGTAATCGGTTTGCGTTATTGCCGCGTTTCGGAGCTGGTACTATGATCGGGAAAGCGTGGGAGTACCCCGGCAGCCCGAGGCATACCAATGGTTTCCGCCCGACGGCGCCAGCGCCGGCGGAGACGAGTTTATCCTCATCGCGGGGCCGTGCGCGGTGGAGTCGGAAGAGCAGATCCTCAGCGTGGCCCGGTTTGTCGCGGCGCGGGGAGGCACCATTCTCCGCGGCGGCGCCTTCAAGCCACGCACCTCACCTTACGATTTCCAGGGCCTCGGCGAAGAGGGCCTGCGTCTGCTGGCGCTCGCCCGGAGGGAAACCGGACTGCTGGTGGTCACCGAAGTGATGACGGTAAGCCAGGTGGAGCTCGTCGCCGCCTACGCCGACATGCTCCAAATCGGCTCGCGCAGCATGGGCAACGAAGCGCTCCTCCAGGAAGCGGGCCGCAGCGGCAAGCCGGTTCTGCTCAAGCGTGGCATGATGGCCACGGTGGAGGAGTACGCCGATGCCGCCGGGGTCCTTATGGCGCACGGATGCCCCGAAGTGGTGCTCTGCGAGCGTGGTATCCGCACTTTCGGCAGCGCCACCCGCAACACCTGCGACCTCATGGCGGTGCCGCTGCTCCAGCAGATGACCGGCCTGCCGGTGATCGTCGATCCCAGCCACGCCACCGGGCGGGCCGACCTTGTCCCGTTCGCCGCCCGCGCCGCTGTCGCCGTCGGCGCCGACGGCCTGATCGTCGAGGTCCACCCCAATCCGCGCGCGGCGCTGAGCGACGGCCGCCAATCACTCTCCTTTGCGGAATTCGACGCAATGATCGCGGGCCTGGAACCCCACCTCCGCGTCTGGCGCGAGGCCCGGGCCGCGGTTGCCGTATCCTGAGAATTCCTGTCCCCCCGGGAAGAAGCGGGGCAAAAACCAATGTGGACGAGACTACTCACGCTGGCGCTGGCGGCGTGCCCCCTGGCGAGCCAGCCGGCCGTCGAATACGAACTCAGCTTCCCGAACGCCGGGCACCACGAAGCCGAGGTCGAGGTCACCTGGCGCGGCGTGGATACCGCGGAGCTCGAAGTTTGCCTCAGCGAGACCTCGCCGGGCCGGTACGCCGTCCACCACTTCTCCAAGAACCTGCACGCGCTGGCCGCCTTCGATGGCGCCGGACGGGAGTTGACCGCCCGGCGCGTCCGCCCGTATTCGTGGAGCATCTCCGGACACGACGGGACCGTGCGCGTGACCTACCGTCTCTATGGTGACCTGGGCGATGGGACCTACAACCAGATCGACACCTCCCATGCGCACCTCAACGGCCCCCCCACCTACCTCTGGGCCAGGGGGCTGGAAACCCGGCCGGTGCGCGTTCGCTTCCACCCGCCTCCGGGCTCCGGATGGAACGTCGCCACCCAGCTCCGCCCCACCGAAGACGCCTTCTCGTTCACTGCGCTCAACCGCGACTACCTCCTGGATAGCCCCGCCGAGCTCAGCCGCTTCGAGACGCGGGAGTGGCCGTTGGAAGACGGCGGACGCCGCCAGACGATCCGGCTGGCCGTCCACCACACGGGAACCCCATCCGAAGTGGACCGGTTCGCGGACTCGATCCGCGCCTTCATCGCCGAGGAGATCGCCGTCTTCGGTGAGCTTCCCGCCTTCGACTTCGGAATGTACACCTTCCTGCTCGATTACGTCCCCTGGGCGTCCGGCGACGGCATGGAGCACCGCAACTCCACCTACTGCACCAGCCCTGGGACGCTCGCCGGCGACAGTAGCCGGCTCATCAACACCGCGGCTCACGAGTTCTTCCACGCCTGGAACGTGGAACGTCTGCGCCCGAGTTCCCTCGAGCCGTTCGATTTTGAGCGCGCCAACATCTCCGGGGAGCTCTGGTTCGCCGAGGGTTTCACCACCTACTACGCCGGGCTGGTCGAGAAGCGGGCCGGTCTCGTTACGTTCGAGCGGTTCACGGAAACGGTTGGGGCGACGCTCTCGGAAGTCGCGCGATCTCCGGGCCGCCGCCACCTGTCTCCGGTGGGCGCCAGCATGTTCGCTTCCCTGAGCGACGGCGCCGCGGCCAACGAGCCGGTGAACGACCGCAACATGAACATCTCGTATTACCCTTACGGTGCGGCGGTCGCGCTCGGCCTGGACCTGACCCTCCGCACCCGCTTCGACGCCAGCCTCGACGACTACATGCGTCTGCTGTGGGAACGCCACGGCCGGTCCGAACAGCCGTACACGATGCGCGATCTCCAGGAGGCTCTCGCGCGCGTGACGGGCAACGGCGACTTCGCCGCCGAGTTCATCCGTCGCCACGTCTTCGGCAGCGACCTGCCGGACTTCACTGCGCTGCTCGAGCGCGCCGGTCTGGCCTGGAGCGAGACCGCCGAGCCAGGATGCACGCTCGGCCACCCGTCGCTGAGCTTCGGCCGCGGCGGCGCATCCGTGACGTCTGCCACCATCCAGGGGACGCCCCTTTACGACGCCGGTATCGACCGCGGCGCAACGATTCTGAGAGTCGACGGCAAGCAAATCGCCACCCGCAAGCGGTGGGACGACCTGTTACGCAAGAAACGGCCCGGCGGCATCCTCGAACTGGAAGTGGAGGACCGGGGCGTCCACCGCAACGTTCGGGTCGCCGCCAAACCGTGTTCCAGCCTGCGGCTCCGCACATTCGAGGCGGTGGGACGGACGGTCACCCCGGAGGTTCGCGCGTTCCGTGAGGCCTGGCTCGGCCCGCGGGCTTCGCAGGCGCCCTCCAGCCGGACCTCATCCCACCGCAATCAGCCGCCCCCGTCTGCTGGTCTCGGGCGCCAGAGCGCGCTGGTGCGCGCCAGGTAGAATCGAAACAGATGCGCCTGAATCCGCCCGCCGGGGTCAAGATTCTCGTGGCCGTGCTGTTTCTCCAGGCCGTGGGATTCCATGCCATCTCCCGCGACGAGCAGCTTCCCACCATCCGGCCCCTCGCTGACCTCCCTTCCGAGATTGGCCCTTGGCGGCTCCACCGCGAGGGAGTCGTGGAAGATCGCGTCCAGGACGTCTTGCAGGCGGATGATGTCGTCAACCGGATCTATCAGCGCGAGGACTTGGCGCCCGCGGGTTTGTTCATCGCCTACTTCAAGACCCAGCGCAGCGGCAAAGCGCCGCATTCGCCCCGGAACTGCCTGCCCGGCAGCGGCTGGGTGCCCACGGAGTCGGCTATCGTGCCGATGCGCGTGCCGGGGCGGCCTGAGCCGGTCTCCGTGAACCGCTACCTGGTCGAGCGGGGCGGCTCGCAAAGCGTGGTTCTGTACTGGTATCAGTCCCGCGATCGCGTGGTGGCGAGCGAGTATTGGGCGAAGATCTATCTGGTCCTCGATTCGCTGCGCGAGAACCGCTCGGACACGGCCCTGGTTCGGGTGACAGTCCCGGTCGAAGCGGAAGACGTGGAGCAGGCCGCGGTTACGGCGGAGCAGTTTGCTGTGCTGCTGTTCGCCGAACTCCCGCGCTTCCCGCAGTTCCGGAGCGGCCCCGCGGCGGGCGAAACCGCCCGCCTGTGAGCTCGGGCGAGTTGCTCCACGCCCCCGTGCGGGCACCGACGTTGGTCACTTCATTTCGCGAGCCTCATTAGCTGCCGGCAAGAACCCGAGCCGGATCGCCTGATGCGTCAGTACCAGCAGCACCAGCGCGACCATGAAAACGGCCCACCCCTCGGCGAAGTGATAAAGCCCGGAGGCGAGCTCGGTATCCACCACGCTCAGCAGCCCGCTCAGCGTCACCCGTCCGGCGTTGGCCACCACCGCGATCGGCGCGGTGGCGAAAAAGAGCAC
>CAYRPT010000405.1:0-4694 GCA_964425895.1 uncultured Solibacteraceae bacterium
GTCACCTGGCCGCCGCCGAAGTCGAGGTACGCGCGCCAGTTCCAATATTGCTGCGGGTCGTAGTCGCGCCACTTCAGAGGACCGAGAAACCGGGCCCAGTCGAGGTTCGAGGGCTGCGTGGCCAGGAAATCCGGCGCCTTGCGGATGTGGTACGTGTTTCCGTGCCACCACGTGCGGGCCAGCGTCACCTTCCCCAGGCGTCCCGCCTTGATGTACTGGTCCCGGGCCTCGATATAGTGCGGGCCGGAGCGCTGCTGCATGCCCACCTGGCAGATGCGCTCATTCACGCGCGCCGCCTTGACGATTTCCGGGCCTTCCTCGATGGTCAGGGTGAGGGGCTTCTCGACGTAGACGTCCTTGCCGGCGTTCAGCGCGTCGATTGTCGTTTGGGCGTGCCAATGGTCCGGCGTGGCGTTCAGGACGACGTCAAGCTCCTTGTGTTCCAAGAACTTCCGGTGGTCCTTGTAGGTTGCCGCCCCCGGGGCTTGGGTGAGGGCTTTATCGAGCTGGAGGGCGTAGATGTCGCACAGCGCCGTCACCTGGACTGCCGGCTCCTTCTGGAAAAGGCCCAACACGTGGCGCCCCCGCTCGCCTGGGCCGATGACGCCCAGCATGACGCGGTCGTTAGCGCCCAGAACGCGGGAATACGAGGTCGCGGTCATCGCCGCGCCGCCGGCGCCCACCCCGCGAAAGAGGTCCCGCCGTGAGGGATTTTGGAAAGCCATAGTGCGAATTATACAATCCCGGCTCCACTATCTCTTCGTAAGTGTCCATTCCGTTCCTCGGGACCGGCGACAGAAGTCTCGGATCCGATCTGGCCCCGCAGCGAGTCCACCGCTGGCGGCCGCTCTCGCAGTCCGGATCCGGCTTCTGCCGCCGTCTGCTCAGCGGCCTGCTGCTGGCGAGCCTGGCTGTGGCGCCGGGGCAGGAGCGTACGACCGTCCCGGCGCGGATCGCCGAAAGCCGGACCTCCGACGCCAACCTCGAGAAAGTGATCCAGGAGAAGCTGGACCGGTCCAAGATCGGCGTGAACGGCTTCACGGTGCGGGTGCGGAACGGGATCGCGACACTCGAGGGTCACGCCGACACGATCCAGCACAAAGGGGTCGCCACCCGGCTCGCCAAGTCCGCGGGCGCCCGCGCGGTGGACAACCGCATCGAGAACACGGAGCAGGCACGGCGGAAAGCCCAGAGCCAGCGGCGCGGCCAGCCCCGCCGCGTTCACGTCCGCCGCGGAGAAGCGAAATGAAGGAGAAGCCAGCCGGCGCCGGCTGGTTCGCGGTGACCAACCCGCGCTACGCCAGGCGGATCATCGTTCCACCACGGCTCTGAAAATTCTTTCGTTGTTCGGGCGCCGCTCTTGCGCGTTGTGGCGGCCTCGATGCTACAATCGTCCTAGAGCATGGCGGCGCCGTTCGATCGAATGAATATCTTGTTTGTTTTCATACTGTTATCAAGTCTGTTTGGGTTCGTTCCGCCGGTTGCTGGGGCCGTCTCTCCCGACACGGTGATCGCCACCATCAATGGCCGCCGGATCACGGCGGGAGAAGTCGACGGGATCGTGCTCGGGGTGCCGGCCGAGACGCGCCGGAGTTTCGAGACGGACCGCCGCGAGTTCCTGAAACAGTATGCCCTGCTGGACCGGCTTCACCGGTACGCCGCGGAGAACAAGATCGCCTTGGAGTCGCCGCTGCGAGAGCAACTGGAGTGGAACCGGATGCAGGTTCTGCTGCAGGCGGCGATCGCCGCGAAGAGTAAGGAACTGGCGGCGGAAGCCGATCTCAAGAAATGGCTCGACGAAGTGCGTGCCAAGGCGGTGGTTCACTTCGAGAACGAAGCGTATTTCGAGGCCGACCCGGCCGGAAAGGACGATACGGCGACGGACACGATTGTGGCCCGGGTGGCCGATCGGCCGCTCACCGCGGGCCAGATTCGGGAGATGCTTCGCGGGGCGGGGTCCAAAGTGAGAGAGAACTACCGGAAAGACCGGCGGCAGTTCTTACGGGAGTACGCGATGATGCTCCGGTTGGTCGAGATCGCCGAACAGCAGAAGCTAAGCGAGCGCTCCCCCTACCGCGAGCAACTCGAGTGGGTTCGTTTGAACGTGCTGGCCCAGGGGGCGCTGAATCATTACTCCGACCTCATCAGCATCGGCACGAAGGAAGAAAGAGAGTACTACGACGCCCACCAGGACAAGTACACCGAAGCCAAGGTCCGAGTCATCTACCTGCCGTTCGGGAAGGGCGAGGCAGCCGGAACGACCGTGAATGGTAAGAGAGTGCTGAGCGAGAACGAAGCCCGCGACCTCGCCGAACAGGTCCGGAAACGCGCGCACGATGGGGAGGACTTCGTCAAGTTGGTGCAGGAATTCTCGCAGGATGAAGCCTCCCGGGCGCAAGACGGCCGCTTTGGCTCCGTCCGCCGCAGCGACAAGTTGCCGGAACATATTAAGGAAGCGGTATTCTCAACCCCGGCGGGGAAGGTCACGCCGCCGTTGCCCCAGCCGAACGGCTTCTACCTGTTTCTGGTGGAGGAGGCCGGAACCCAGACTCTCGATGCTGTTCGCCAGAAACTGATCCCGGAGGCCAAGGCCGCCAAGTTCAATGAGTGGTTGCAGTCCATACGCCAGTCCGTCGAGGTGACGTTCGAAAATGAGGAGTACTTCACCGCCGCCGTGCAATGAGGTTCTTTTCCGGTGCCCGCCCTCGGCACTGCACGTCCGCTCCTTCCTGCGGAGGTTGCCGCTGTTCTGCGGGGAGGCCATCCGCATCCAGATCCGGCCGGAACTGCTGGTGAGCGGCAATCATTTGCTCAACTCCGGCGGGGCGGGCGCGGCCGTCTACGGCGCCGCTAGCATCGCGGAGCGCCGGATTCTGCTCGAAGGCGCGCTCTTGCGGCGGCCGGTGGAGCTCGGCCGCATCCTCACCCACGAGATCTTCCACTTCGTTTGGGTCCGGAGGTCGAACGGAGACCGGTGGTCGTACGAGGGGGTGCTCGACTTCGAATTCGAGCAGCACGCCCGCGGTGAGTTGGGCTGGCCGTCGGAATCGGTCAAGCTGACCCTGACCCGCGCCGACCGCCGGTATCGGAGCCGGCGGTGGCGGCAGTACGTTTGCGAAAGCTTCTGCGATTCGGCGGCGTGGTATTTCGCCGTGGGCGACCGGCCGCACGAGGAGTTGACCCTGAAACCCCGCTTCCGTGCCCAGCGGGCTATATGGCTGCGTAACCTTTTCCGCCCGGGTCAGCGAATCCTCGTATAGTAGAATCATAGAAAAGGAGATCCCGTGCTACGCCGGCGTGTCGTGCAGTTGCTGTGTCTTTCGATCCCCGTGTTGCTTGGGACGGCTGCATGTTCCCAGACGGAAACCGCCGCGGACACCGCCGGTCAAAACGTCAAGCCGGCCGCGGAGCGAAACCCCGCCCCGGATTTCGAGCTGAAGGACATTAGCGGCAAGCCGGCCCGGCTCTCCGACTATCGTGGACAGGTGGTGCTGCTGAACTTCTGGGCCACCTGGTGCGGGCCGTGCAAGCTCGAGATCCCCTGGTTTGTAGAATTTGAGCAGAAGCACAAGGACCGGGGCTTCGCGGTTCTGGGGGTTTCCATGGACGAGGACGGGTGGGAAGTCGTGAAGCCGTACTTGGACCGCGCCCGCGTCAACTACCGGGTACTGATGGGGGACAACGAGGTGGCCACTCTATATGGGGGCGTTGATTCGCTGCCGACCACGTTCCTGATCGACCGGGAAGGCCGGATCGCCTCCGTCCACATTGGTCTGGTAAGCAAAAGCGCATATGAAAGCGATATCAAGACCCTCCTGGGGAACGGCGCCAGCGCGGTGGCTGCTGGTGACGGCAATGTCGTTGCCCGTCTGGGGCGCCGGTAGGGACGTTCTCGCGGTCAAACCCCCGCCGCCCGTGAAGATCAAGCCCGGTTCTGTGACAGCAGTGTCTCTTCGGGCCGAACTGACGCCCGGCTACCACGTCAACAGTCATGCTCCCGCCGACGAGTACCTGATTCCGCTGCGGCTGAGTTGGTCTCCAGGGGCCGCGGAGGTGGTGAAGATTTCCTTCCCTGAGCCGCGCCTGGAGGCGTATCAGTTCTCCGAGAAGCCGCTCTCGGTGTTCACGGGTGATTTTGACATCACGACCACGTTTCGCGTACCGGCGGGTGTTGAGGCCGGCCGCTTGCCGATCGAAGGCAGTCTGCGCTACCAGGCCTGTTCAGACCGAATGTGCCTTCCGCCGCGAACGATCGCGGTTCAGGTGGTGCTCGAGATCGAGTAGCCGCGGCTTCCGTGCGACGCCTGCTGATCCGTCCCGGGGCCATAGGCGATTTCATCGTGTCGCTGCCGGCGCTCGAGTCGCTGGCGACGGGCGATGGCGAGGTCTGGACGGCGGCGGCCAACGTTCCCCTGGTCCGGTTCGGTCCGAAAGCCCGTTCGATCGCGTCGAGCGGGTTGGACTGGCTCGAAATCGATCCAACGCGGGCGCCCGAGGGTCTGCTCGCCCGCCTCCGCGAGTTCGACTCAATCGTCTCCTGGTATGGGGCGAATCGGTCGCAGTTCAGGGAGGCGGTGGCCCGGCTCGGCTTGCCTTTTGTATTCCTGGATCCATTGCCGCCCGAGGGAGCGGTTCATGCGGCGGACTTCTTCTTGAGCCAGGCTCGGGCGCTCGGCGGGAACATCGTCGATCTG
>CAYRPT010000406.1:0-4689 GCA_964425895.1 uncultured Solibacteraceae bacterium
CGGCACGTCCTGCGGGCTGTTGGAGGCCGCCTCGGCGCGGATGCGGATGAGGCCCTCATAGCGGCCCGGAACGAGGCCGGCGTGGTGGACCCGGATGCTCAGGTTGGCCGGCGTCTGACCGCTCGCGGGTTCGACGGCCAGCCACGGGGCGCCGGAATCCACGATCGCCTCGGCCGTGAACCGCAGCCACCTGTTACGGCCGTTGACAAACAGAATGCGCGGGCCGGGCGGCGCCGCGTTCCATCCTGCCTGAATCACCACGGGCGTCGTATCGACCGCGATCTCCGGCGGCGGATTCACGTCGAGAATCACCGGCACGATGACGAGGTCGTCGGACGCCCCGAACAGCCGCACGGCCACCGCGCCCTGGTGCCGGCCGGGCTCCAGACCTTCCGGACTCGCGAAGAAATCGACGATCTCGCTCGTGTCCCGCGTCCGCGCGCTGGCGGTGAGCCACCCGGTTCCCTCGATCACCACGACGCTGCTGCTGATCACCGGGCTGGTCTCGAATCGCTTCTGGCGGGCCACCGGCGCCGGATCGCCGGGTGTAAAGCGCATGGTCACGTAATCGAGCGTCGGGCCCGCCGTGAGCGGGAAGAAGCCCGCCATCGGATCGCGAACGAAAAACCGCGGCTCAGGCGCGGCGGCGCTCATCTCCTGACTGCTGTTCAGCGGACCCAGGCTCAGCGTCACCGTGGCGCTGCCGACCGAGTTCGGTTGGCCGTAGACCACCCGAACGGGGACGCGGAAGATATCGATTTCGCGGGCCTCGTTTACCCCCGCGAACGGCTCACGGGCCAGCACTTCATAGACCAGCGTGGCCTGTCCGCCCGAGACTGGGACAAGTTCGGCCGCCATCCCCCGGTTCAGAAGGCGGCCGCCTCCGGCGTCGGCCTCGAAATCCACCACGCGCCGGGCTTCGAGACCGGTGGCGTGGCCGTCCCGGTTTGCCGCATCGACGCCGGGAACGGCGGTGAGAAACACGCCCGGAGGAAGGTCGTTGAACTGAATCACCAGCCGGGTGCCCTGATCGGCCGCCCCGGCGCCTCCCGTCTCGGGATCCACGAACTCCGGCGTCAACCCGCTCTCGGTGAAGTAGGCGAACTCCGGGATGTCCTGGCGCACGGCCCGGCCGTCACCGGGAGCGTTCTCGATCCGCTTGCGGAAAGCCTCCGGAAACCGCTCCTCGAACACGAGCTCCAATCCTCCGCCGGCCGGACTGGCGCCCGTCTTCAGCGCGGGGGTCGCGTAGCCCACCACCACGGTGTTCGTTCCCAGCGGTAATGCGTTGGGCACGGAAACCGCCAGCCGCGCCGTGACGGCCTGCGGGTCGGAAGGCGTCCGCTGAAAGCCCGACATATCAACCCGCAGGTTCACTAGGCGCAGAATCCGCGATTGTCCGAACGGCGCGGGACGAAGCGGGATGCCGTTCCACTCGATGCGGTTCTCGCCGGCGGGAGATCGGAAGCCGGAATACACGTTCCCCGAGCCGGGGGCCCCGGGCCCGCCGGCCACGCCCGGCAGCACGCCAGGCGTGCCCTTCACCTGCCCGGCGTAGGTCACGCCATTGCTCGTGTTGAGTACGCCCGGCCGCGGATCGTCGATCAGCAACAGCGCCTCGGATTCGTCCGGCTCGGGGCCGGCCAGGTTGCTGGTTATGCCGGCGTTGACGAACACCAGGAGGTTGATGAGCCTCACCTGGCCCGGGTCGCCTCCCGTACACTCGAGACGGATGTCGCCGATACGCTCCGCGTGCCCTTCATCCCTCAGCAACGGCGCTTCAGCGGTGGTGACGCAGGTGAGCAGGTTGGTTTGGGAGTTGGCCGCCGGAGCAAGCCCGGCAAGGGCCGCGCCCACCATCAGAACCGATGTCTTTCCAGGCATTGCCCACACCTCTGTCTTTATATAAGCGCGTCTGCGCTAAAGACGCGAGTCCGGCTGGCCCGGCTTCCGCCCCTACGGTATCATGAACCAGCTACATTCTCTTCGACGGAAGGTGTGCCGATGCTGAGAGCTGTGTCCGTTTTCGCTCTGCTGGCCGCGGTCTCCGCGGCGCAGGACACGAGAAATTTCCCCGTGCTGGGAGAAATCATCCGGCAGGATCCGAAGCTCGACCGTCTGATTCCTCCCGGCGCGAAGATCGAGGTGGTGGCCGCCGGCTTCGAGTGGTCGGAGGGCCCTGTTTGGGTGAGGGATGGCGGCTACCTGCTGTTCTCCGATATTCCCCGGAATTCGGTAATGAAATGGAAAGAAGGCGAGGGTATCAGCCTGTATCTTAAGCCGTCCGGTTACACCGGGGCGGCGGACTACGGCCGTGAGCCGGGCTCGAACGGCCTGGTCCTCGACCCCACCGGCCGCCTCGTCTCCTGCGAGCACGGCGACCGCCGGATTTCCGTGCTCTACCCGGACGGAGGGAAGCGGACCCTGGTTGACAACTTTGAAGGGAAACGGTTGAACAGCCCGAACGACGCGGTGTTTCACTCGAGCGGCGATCTGTATTTCACCGACCCTCCGTACGGTCTGCCCAAGCAATGGGCCGACCCGCGCCGCGAGCTCGACTTCTGCGGCGTCTACCGGCTCGGCAAGGACGGCCGGCTCACACTGCTCACCAAGGAGATGACCCGGCCGAACGGAATCGCTTTCTCTCCCGACGAGAGAACGCTCTATGTGGCGCAGTCGGACGCCAAGGCGGCCATCTGGAAAGCCTTCCCCGTGAAGGCAGATGGCACCCTGGGCGCCGGCCGGGTCTTCTACGACGTGACAGCGTCGGTCGGCAAGCTGCCGGGAGCCCCGGACGGCATGAAGGTTGACCGGGACGGCAACCTGTTCGCCACCGGGCCCGGCGGCGTCCACGTCTTCGCGCCGGACGGCACGCTCCTCGGACGGATCTCCACCGGCGAACGTACGGCCAACTGCGCCTGGGGCGACGACGGATCGACGCTGTACATGACAGCGGATATGTACCTCTGCCGGATCAAGACCACGACCCGCGGGCTGGGGTGGTAGGCGAATCCCCGCGCGCCCGCGGCCCTGGAGCGTGGCGATTCAACCGCGGGGGAGCGGACCGCTCATACCCAATCCGGCGGATCGCCTTCTCCCTGCCACTTCCGAATACCTTCTTCGTCCAACTCCACGCCAAGACCGGGGCGCTCCGGAAGTTCGACGCTGCCGCCCGTGACCTCAGGCGGGTTCTTCGCCATCGACAGGATGGTCTCGCGGCCGCCGAGGCGGGTTTCCGTGGTGAGGAAACCAAGAACCGAGAAGCCGAAGTGAATCGAAGCCATGGTCAGCAGGACTCCCCCGACGTTGTGCGTCGCCACCGGGATGCGGTAGAGCTCCGCCAGCGTCGAAATCTTCATGATGCCGGTGAGACCGCCACAGAAGGCGATGTCGGGATAGATGAAGTCGACCACCTGGTTCTTCAGGAACGGATAGAAGCCCTGTGGCATCTCGAGTTTCTCGCCCGTCAGCAAGGGCACCCGACACACCTGCTTGAGCGCCACCCAGCTATCGGAAAACTGCACCGGCAAGGGATCCTCAAACCATTTCGGGTCGATCGGCTCGATGGCGCGGGCGATCGCTACGGAACTGGGCAGATCGTACTCATTGTGGCAGTGCACCATGATGTCGTACTCCGGACCGAGCTCCTGGCGCACGTTGCCGAACGCCGTCCGGATCTTGTGCACATCTTGGCCGGTCAGCGTGTCCGTGTACCGGCCCGCGCGCCGTCCGATGGGACTGGTGGTGTTCATCTTCACGGCCTTGAAACCCATCGGATTCTCCCGCAGCCTCGCCGCCCACTCGCTGACAGCCGCGCGGTCGAGCATTTGGCGGGGCTCGGAGTTGATGAACATCGTGACGCGTTCGCGGAACGGGCCGCCGAGCAGCTTGTACACGGGATGCCCGCTCAGCCTCCCCGCCAGGTCCCAGAGAGCCATGTCGATCCCGCTGAGAGCGGGAATTCGCGCCATGTAGGGGTGCATCAGCGTGGACATGCGGTGGAAATGCCACTGAATGGCCAGTGGGTCCTGGCCGGTGAGCAGCGGCGCGTAGCGCTCGAGCCACGCCTTCATCATGGAACCGCTGACACCGGATTCGCCGTAGCCGGAAACCCCGGCGTCGGTGTCAACGCGAATGAGCGTGTGCGAGACGCGGGAAACGGGCTTCATCTTGATGCCCGTGATTTTGACCTTGCCGGCCTCGGCGGCGGTCAGCCGGGCGAGCGGGGCGAATACAGAGGCGGCCGGCACGCCCAGCGCGGTGCGGAGGAAGTTCCGTCGTAGCATGACGCCCGACAGTGTATCGCACCAACGCGAAGCGGGCCGCGCGCGGGCGCCACAGCCGAACCGCACCGGCGCTCCGCGCCGTGCTCCGCACCCCCGACAACCCGCCCGAAGTTACGACTGTGCTAACATCCTGAATTTGGGCCGGACCCCGCCTGGCCGGACCTGTGCCGCTCTCCCTGGCTGGAGGCGAATGTAGGGGCCGCGAGGCTCTCCGGCAATCATTGACCCCGCTAGGAGCACGTTCGAGTGAAGGCATACGCAAGCAGCGACATCCGTAACGTGGCCGTCGCCGGCCACGGCAATTCCGGCAAGACAACCCTCGTGGCCGGAATCCTTTACGCCACCGGCGCCACCACCCGCCTGACCCGCGTTGACGAGGGCAATACGCTGACGGACTTCGACG
>CAYRPT010000407.1:0-4685 GCA_964425895.1 uncultured Solibacteraceae bacterium
TCAGCAGGAAGGCGCGCGGGTGGCGCGGCTCCTCCACGACGACATCAGCCAGACGTTGAGCGCGGTGGGCCTCCATCTCGATCTGCTGCGCATGGACGTGGAAGCTGAATGCCCGGAGACCGCCCGCCGCATCAGCGAGGCGCAGAAGATGCTCGAGCGCACGGTGGAACAGGTGCGGGCGCTCAGCTACGAACTGAATCCGGAGATCGTCGAGCGGGCCGGGCTCCAGGTGGCGCTCGAGCGCCTGGTCGGGCGCTACCGCGAGACCGTGCGGCAACCCATCCGGCTGCTGTATGATTCGTCGGTTCGTGTGCCGTCGCACGTGGCCGCCGGGATGTACAAGATCGCCGAGTGCGCGCTCGACAACGCCGCTCGCCACAGCGGCGCCCGCCGCATCGAGATTTATGTCCGGCAGGCGCGGCGCGGCGCCGTTACTCTCGAGGTCCGCGACGACGGCGCCGGCTTCGATTCGGAAGCCGTCGGTCTCGAGGCGCCGGGCCTCGGACTCCTGCTCATGAAGTGTTACGCGGAACAGGGAGACCTGGGCCTGGAAGTGAAAAGCAGGCATGGAGAGGGTACAATTGTGAGGGTCCGTGCCGCCGGCGCGGAGCCGGTGTGATCTGTCATGCCCTATAGCGTCCTACTGGTCGACGACCATAAGATCCTCCGGGACGGGATACGGGCGATTCTGGAGCGCAGTCTCGAGTTTCAGGTGATCGGTGAGGCCGAATGTGGAGCTGACGCTCTCCGTTTAAGCAAAGACAGCCGGCCCGACATCATCCTGATGGATATCAGCATGCCCGGTCTGAGCGGCATCGAAACGACTACGGAGGTGCTGCGTCATTCCCCCCGGTCGAAGGTCGTGATCCTCTCGATGTACGATGACGAGCACTCGGTGGTGAGCGCCATTCGCTCCGGGGCCCGTGGATTCGTGCTCAAGCGGGCCTCCCACGATGACCTGGTGGACGCCCTCCGCGCGGTGGCCAAGGGCGGCTCCTACCTCAGCCCCCAGGTTTCCGACAAGATCCTCCGGAGGATCCGATGGGGCGACCTGGATGCCCAGCGCGCTCCGGCGGGCCTGGAAGGGCTCTCGCCGCGGGAACTCCAGGTGCTGCGGATGGTGGCGGAGGGTAAAACCAGCAAGGAGATCGCGGTTATCCTCGACCTGGGTCTCCAGACGGTGCGCAGCTACCGCAAGACGATGATGAAAAAGCTGGGCGTCAACAACGTGGCAAGCCTCACCCAACTCGCCCTGGCCGCCGGGGTCACCCACTTCAACGCCCACCCCGAGCACTGACCGGGGGCGTGGGCGGCTACCGGGCCCCGCTACAATGGCGTTATGCTGACCGCCTGGGGCGAAATCCCGGTTCAAGACGCGCACGTCCACTTTTTCTCGCACCGCTTCTTTTCGCTGCTTGCCGCCCAGAAACCGGGCTTGACGCTCGATCAAATCCGGGAACAACTCGGCTGGGACATGCCGCCCGAGGACCCGGCGGCCCTGGCCCGCCGCTGGGTTTCCGAGCTCGATCGCCACGGGGTCGACCGGGCCGCCCTCATCGCCAGCCTGCCGGGGGACGAAGCCTCGGTGGCAGCGGCGATTCAAGCCTTCCCCGGGCGGTTCTTCGGCTACTTCTTCCTCAACCCGACCGCCGCTGACGCGCCCCTACGCGTGGAAGCGGCGCTGGACGCCGGCCTCAAAGGGATCTGCCTGTTTCCGGCCATGCACGCTTACTCGCTGCACGACGAGCGCCTGACGCCCATCCTCGAGCTGGCCGCCGCCCGCGGCGCCGTCGTCTTCGTCCACTGCGGAGTGCTCACGGTGGGCATCCGCAAGAAGCTGGGTCTCGCGTCCCCTTTCGACATGCGGTTCTCAAACCCGATCGATCTTCACGGCGTGGCGCTGCGCCATTCGGGTATCCCGTTCGTGATTCCCCATTTCGGAGCCGGCTACTTCCGGGAAGCGCTCATGCTCTGCGACCTTTGCCCGAACGTCCACCTCGACACGTCGTCGAGCAATAGCTGGATGCGATACCAGCCGGCCCGAATGGACCTGCGTACCGTCTTCGAGAAGGCGCTCGAGGTGGCCGGGGCGGAACGCCTCGTATTCGGGACAGATTCTTCGTTCTTCCCCAGGGGCTGGCACAAGCCGGTCTTCGAGACGCAGGCGAACCTACTGGCCGTCATCGGCATCAACGAAGGCCAAGCCCGCCTGATTTTCGCCGGCAACCTGGAGCGGCTGTTCCGCGCGGGTCCCAACGCCGTCAACGGATCGTGATCCGCCGGGCCGGGTGAGATTCTGTGCCGCCCGGCCGCACTATTTCATTGACGTCCATGCGCTCGCTCCATCTCCCTCTGCTGCCCCGAGACGGTGGGTGCAACCGGGAATACTGGCGCGCCCCGGCTCGGGTGGTCCTCGTCGGACCGTGGTTCCGGGACCGGGAATCGATTGTCCTCCCCGTGTTCGACATCGCCCGGCTCGGCCGCCATCGTCCGGAGGTCATCGCGGCGCCGGTGCCGGTCCTCCGCAGGCTCGCCAGGGCCACGCTGTCGGATACCGGGTGCGTTCCTGCACCCGACCTTGGGCTGGTCGCGCTCACCGGGGTCTTTCAAACGCCCCTCCTCCCCGCCGACCGCGACCTGCTCTGGACGGCGTTCCGCATTCCGGTCTACGAGCAGTTTCGCGCGCCCGACGGCACTCTGCTGGCCTGGGAGTGCGAAGCCCACTCAGGCCTCCACATCGAGACGTCGCGGGTCGTCTTCACCCCGTGCCAACAGACCGGCGAGCTCCAGGTCGGATTCCGTTGCGGCGGCCCCTTCCGGCCGACGGGATTCGACGCGCGTATCACTGACGAGACCTGCGGGTGCGGATGCGACCAGCCCCGTCTCGTGGATTTGGACGTCTGGAAACCGGCGCCGGCCGCGGCGATCTCCGCCCATGCTTGAAAGCGCGGCTGGCCGAAACCGCCTGCTGGTATCCTCTAAGAAAGAGCCGCGGGCGTGGCGAAACTGGCAGACGCGCCAGATTTAGGTTCTGGTCCCCGGAAGGGGGTGGAGGTTCAAGTCCTCTCGCCCGCACCATTCCCCTCGGCCGCTGAGCTGTCGGCTGTAGCGGGTTCCCGTGCTATGCTGAGGTCCGAGAGTCGTGTTCGTCCGGCACCGGCGCAGAAACAGTGTCTTGTTCGGGATCGCCGACGCCGTGCTGGCCGTGCTGGCGTTCGAGCTTGCCTACCGGACGCGGCTGGCGCTTCCCCTCGAGCGCGAGTTCTACATCCTCTCACCCACCAAGGAGTTCCTGACGGGGGCCGGGGCCCTGCTGTTGCCGGTGGTGGGCGCGTGGCTTCGGGTATATGACCGCGTGGATGCCGCGCGCTTCCCGGTAATCCTCCGGGATGCCTTCAAACAGTGTTTCGTCGCCGGCATCGCTGTTGTTCTGCTCGAGTACGGGCTGCGGCTCGACCTGAGCCGGCCTTTTCTGGCCCTGTATTTTCTCGACGCCTGGATTCTCGTGGGCCTGCTCCGGCTGGGCGCGCCGCGCCTGATGGGCTGGTACCGCCGCGGCTTCGGCTCACCCTATTACGTGATCGTCGCCGGCGTGGGCGAGCGGGCGCGCCGCATCGGGGCGCAGCTTGAGCGGTCCGCCGAGTACGGGGTCCGGCTGACGGGATTCCTCGCGGCCGACGGCGCGGGGGATATCCGAGAGATCGCGCTGAACCGAGCCTACCCGGTGCACCCGCTGGGCGACCTGGCCCGGCTGCTGGACGAGAACGTGATCGACGAGATTATCTTCGCGGTGGATTCCCGGCGTCTCGCCGAACTCGAAGACGTGCTGCTCGTTTGCGACGAAGAAGGCGTGCGGACGCGCGTGGCCGTCGACTTTTTTCCGCATGTCAACAGCGACGTATACCTCGACCGTCTCCACGGCACTCCCCTGCTGACCTTCTCGGCCACTCCCCACGACGACCTGCGGCTGATGGCCAAACGCGCCCTGGACCTCATTTTTGCCGGCGCCGCTCTCATCCTGCTGGCGCCTTTCATGCTTGCGGTGGCCCTTCTGGTTCGCCTCAGCTCTCCCGGCCCGGCGATCTTCCGGCAGGTACGCTGCGGGCTCAACGGCCGGCGCTTTCTGCTGTACAAGTTCCGCTCGATGGTGCGCGACGCCGAGGAACGGAAGAAGGACTTGGCGCACCTGAACGAAAAACAGACGGCGTTCAAGATCTCCCGCGATCCCCGGGTGACGCCGCTGGGGCGCGTGTTGCGGCGCTTCTCGATCGATGAATGGCCCCAGTTGTGGAACGTGCTCAAAGGTGATATGTCATTGGTCGGGCCCCGGCCGCCGGTGCCTGAGGAGGTGGAGCGCTACGCCCGCTGGCAACGAAGGCGCCTCCGCATGCGCCCGGGATTGACCTGTTTGTGGGCGCTCAACGGGCGCGACAGCCTGGATTTCGAAACCTGGATGCGCCGGGACCTCGAATATATCGATCGTTGGTCGCTCGGGTTGGATGCCCGTATTCTGATCAAGACCATTCCGCAGGTGCTGATCGGGAAAGGAGCTCACTGAAGGTATGCATCTGGTTCCCACTCAGGAGGAGGTAATCGCGCTGCTGCGCGCGACCGGGGCGTTGCAGGAGGGCCACTTCCGGTATCCTAACGGGCTGCACTCCAACCAATACGTGCAGATACCGCTG
>CAYRPT010000408.1:0-4673 GCA_964425895.1 uncultured Solibacteraceae bacterium
CGGCAGAGCGAGACTTTTCCGCAGCTCACGGTCTCGCCTCCGGGGCCTGTCACTTCCAGGGGGCCCTCGGCCCGCAACGGCCCGTTGGCGAGGGCGGTGATTCGCAGGGGGCCTTTCTCCCCGGCCGGCTGCCCGCCGAACTTGCCGGGAATGCCGGGGTCGCGGAAGCCCGCCTCGTAGTGGCTGTCGTCACAGAAGGGCTTGTTCTTCGATTTGCCGCAACGGCAGAGCGCCATGCGGGTGTCGCTGGCGATCAGCGAACCGTCGGCGGCCAGCACTTCGACCTCGCCACGCAGAAACAGAGGGCCGTCCGGGCCGACGGACGCGACGTTGCGATCCGGTGCGGCCTCGTGAACACTCCCGTCCTTCGCCTCGGCGTGCAAGGCCCCGGTGGGGCACCGGCTCACGACTTCGAGGAGTGCGGCGGCGCCGGCGGCGTCCGGACTCACCCATGGGCTTTTCGACGGATCGAAAACCTGGGGGAGACCTCTCACGCACTCTCCGGCGTGGATGCAGCGCGCCAGGTCGTAGGTCACCGTAACTTGCTCCCCTTCGTAGCGGTGCGGTTTGCTTTCCATAATTCGATTAGATTCCGGCGAGCGGGCGGATGATTCGACCAGTGTGGCCGGAAAGCAGCAGCGTTGTCATCGGTTTTTCGTTCTTCCGGAGCATAATGGGGGGTCGAGGGGTTATCATGCATCGCAACCGATTCACACGCACCGCCGTGGCGGCCGTTTTCGCCGCCGCCTTGATCGCCGCCCTGACGGGCCAGGGGGAAGAGGTCATCGCCGTCGAAATCGGCAAGGACCGTACCGATCTGCTGCCAAAAGGCAAAGAGGCCGACGGCATCGTGGGTGACTTCGTCTTGCGGAACGGGAAACTCGTGGCTCTCGTGAGCGGCAACCTGCCCGAGCGCCGGGCCAACATGTCGACCGAGTACGACGGTCCCACGCCCGGCAGTCTCTACGACCTCGACTTGCGGGAGGCAAACAACGACCAGCTCACGGTTTTGCGGCCGGGCGCTCAACTCGGGATGCAGTCCTGGGTGCGGGTGGCGGCGGACGGCAACGGGGGCTCGGCGCGCGTCGAGGCGGTCCGGACCGCGGCCCAGGGCAACGGGCTGCACAGCCGCCACGAGTACCGTCTCGACCGCGGCTGGAGCCATCTGCTAGTTACCTCAACGTATCGGAACGAGAGCCGCGAGCCGGTTCGAATCACTCCCCGGCCGGTTTGGAAGGGCTTTTCGAAGGAATGGAGGGTTGGAGGAATCCGGGTCGCCGACGCGATCGATCCGTTTGACAAGCGGGCGTACGCCTGGGCGTCCGAGGATGGGGCCGATTTGCCGGAAGCGATGGACCTGGCGCCGGGCGAGGAGAAGACGTTCGCCTTGCGGGTCGTTCCGGCCGCGTCACCGGCCGCCGCCTACGGCATCCTCGCGTCGATGCGGGCTCCGGCCGGCACAGTGGCCGGCGAAGCCAAGTCCCAAGCGGGAGAACCCGCGACGAATGCGGCGGTATGGGTTTCGGTGGAGGGTGAAAAGCTTCCCGCCTACCCCGACGCCGGCGGGCGCTTCGACTTTCCGCTGCCGGCGAAGAGCTATTCCGTGGTGCTCGAAGATATCGGGCGCGATCCGGTCGCGCGTACCCTGGAGGTGGCCCAGGGCAAAGCGGCCCGTCTCGATTTTGTGCTCGAACCGGCGAGCGCCGTTCGCTTCGCCGTGACCGACGCCCAAGGCCGGCCCTCGCCGTGCAAGGTGCAGTTCCTCGGACGGGACGGGACGCCGACGCCCGACTTCGGCACCGAGTACCGGGCGCACGGGAACAATCACCAGTACCAGTCCCACGATGGGCGCTTCACGCAGCAGGCGCCTCCGGGCAAGTACCTGGTGCGTATCTCGCGCGGGCCGGAATTTGACGTCATCGAACGAAACATTGAGGTGGCCGCCGGGCAGACGGTGGAGGTCGCGGCTGTGTTGCAGCGCACGGTCGATACGGCCGGCTGGGTAGCCACGGATTTCCACGCCCACTCGACGCCTTCGGGCGACAACTACTGCAAGACCGACGACCGCATCATCAACTTCGCCGCCGAGCACCTGGAGTTCATACCGACGACCGAGCATAACCGGTTGTACAACTGGGAGCCCCACATTCAGCGCCTCGGGCTGGAATCGCACCTGAAGACGATCGTCGGGATCGAGCTGACGGGGCGCGGCCAGCATTTCAATTCGTTCCCGCTCCAGGTTGTGCCGTTCGCGCAGGACGGCGGCGCACCGCGGTGGCAGTTCGATCCGAGAATCAATGCGGTCATACTGCGCGACCTGTTCGAGGGCGGACCTGAACGTTGGGTGCAGGCCAATCACCCCATTGTGGGCGAGGTTTTTAACGACCGGAACCGTGACGGCGTATTCGATGGGGGCTTCACCGGTTTCGAGCGGTTGGTCGACGCCGCCGAGGTCTGGAGCACGGAGATCCTGAACCCGTCTCCGCGATATGTGGATCCGCGTGACGAGCAGCGCCGGCAGCGGGAAAACCGGACGTTCGCCTGGCTCCAGATGCTCAACCAGGGCCGGCATGTGTGGTGCGTGGCCGTGAGCGACTCCCACCGGATTTTCGGCAACGGGGCCGGGAGCTGGCGAACCTACGTTCCCAGTTCCACCGACGAGCCGCGGGAAATCGACTACAAAGAGATCATCCGCAATGCGAAAGCCGGCCGGATGATGATCACCAACGGCCCATTTCTCGAAGTCACCACGGCCGACGGACTGCCGATCGGCTCGAGCGTAATCTCGGCGGGGGCTATCGACCTCAAGGTGAAGGTGCAAGCACCGAACTGGATGGACCTGGATCGCGTGCAGATTCTGGTGAACGCCCGCCAGCGACCCCAGGACAACTATACGCGCCGCAGCCATCCCCAGATGTTCCACGACGGCGTGGTGAAGTTCGAGCAGACGCTGACCGTGAAGATGCAGGAGGACGCGCACCTGATCGTCGTGGCCGCCGGCGAGAACAGCACCCTCGAAAAGGGATGGGGCCGAAGCTGGGAGTCGCGCATGCATCCCATCGGGTACACCAATCCCATCTACGTGGACGTCGACGGTAAGGGTTTCCAGGCCAACGGCGACACGCTGGGCCATCCGCTGGTCACGGCGGGCGATTGACACTGCCGGAGATACGGTGACGCGCCGTTCCGGGCCTGAGGCGATAGAATCGCAATAAGCACGCGAGGCCGTCAACAGACGGACCCGGCGCACGGACCGTGCCAGCGGGTGTGCCGAATCCCGCACGCGGCCGTCTCCGGCGTGCTTATGAGGCTCGCGAAATAGAGTGACAAATGCCGGCGGCCGCATGGGGGCGTGGAGCAACCCGCCTGTGCTTGCATGCGCGCCGTCGTGCCCGCAGCGGTGCGCTTCCGCCCGCCTGGCGGCGCTCTCCACGAGCGAAGTTTCGTGTCACGCAGAGATGCGAGCCTCCGTAGAGGAGATCGGACTCATGGATATTTCGGGGGCAAACCCTCGCGCGATCGTTTTCGCCATTGCACTGCTCATGACCGGGGCGCTCGCGCTCGGCGCGGATGGCCCGGTCACTGTCCGGGAAGAAGATACCGTCATTCCCACTTACCTGGCCGGAGAGCCGGAGAAGAATCCGATCTTCTATTTCGGCCGAATGTCTCAAGGCGCCGAAGGGCGGGTGTATCCGTACCCGCTGTACGATACGCTCACCGGCAGGAAGGTGGACAAGACCTACAAGCTCGTCTACCTGGAAAACGAGTACGTGCGGATCGGCGTGTTGCCGGAGATCGGCGGGCGCATATTTGAAGGCTTCGACAAGACGAACCAGTATCACTTCTTCTACCGGCAGCACGTGATCAAGCCGGCGCTCATTGGTCTCATCGGCGCGTGGATCTCCGGCGGCGTGGAGTGGAACGTCCCGCATCACCATCGCGCAAGCACCTTCATCCCCGTTCAACACCGCGTCGAGGACAACGCCGACGGCAGCAAGACGGTCTGGGTGGGCGAACTGGAAGTGCGCCACCGCATGCGGTGGGCGGTGGGCTACACGCTCCGGCCGGGGGTGTCCTATCTCGAGGTGTCGCTGCGCATTTTGAATCGCACGCCGGTGATCCAGTCGATGCTGTGCTTCGCCAACGTGGCGGTCCACGTGAACGAGGACTACCAGGTGATCTTCCCGCCCGGAACGCAGTACGGCACGCACCACCACAAGCGTGAGTTCATCCACTGGCCAGTGGCCCGGAGCACTTACGGCGGCTACGACTTCAGCCGGGGCGTGGACGTGAGCTGGTACAAGAACCACACCGCGGCGAACTCGATCTTCGCCTGGAACTACGAGGACGACTTCGTCGCCGGCTATGATCACGGCCGGCAGGCGGGGACGATGGCCGTCGCCAATCACCACGTTGTTCCCGGCAAGAAGCTCTGGACCTGGGGCAACGGACCGCGCGGGCGCATGTGGGATCACATCCTGACCGACGCCGATGGACCGTATATCGAGATCATGGTCGGCGCCGTCGCCGGCAACCTGCGCGGCGTACGCACCGGGGAAGCGTCAGAGGGCGGGCTGTTCCGCAACCGCAATCAGCTGATCGGCGACATCGTGCATTCGTCGCCGGTCTTTGTCGGTACGCCGGACAATTTCGGGTACGAGCGCTTCTCCTGG
>CAYRPT010000409.1:0-4666 GCA_964425895.1 uncultured Solibacteraceae bacterium
ATCGAGGTGGTGCAATACCAGGCCATCGGATACGTCCCGGCGCTGCACCAGCTTTGCATCGGGTGCCACGCCCGGGAGGCGGCGCTCACCGGCAACCCCGACGGCGCCCGGTGCGCGAAGTGTCATCAGGGCAACGGGCTGGCATTGGCCGGCGCGGCGGCAGGCCGCCAGAACGGGGGCCCGCAAAGCAAGCGGGTGATTCTGCCGCCGTACTGAGGAGGATGGCGGAGCGCGAGCGGTCCAGGCAGCGGTGATGGAATACGCGACGCAGTCCGAACTCGACCACATGCTCGGCACCGGCCTGTTCGAGCAGGTGCCGTTTAACGTCGCCGTGATCGACCGCGACTTCCAGGTGGTGGCGGCCAACCGCAACTTCCGCGAGTTTTTCGGCAACTGGGAAGGGCGAAAGTGCCACGAGGTGTTCAAAGACTCCGCGACGCGCTGCGCGCATTGCCGGGCGGCGAGTGTGTTTGGGGACGGCATGGTGCGGGTTTCCGACGAAACCGGGGTTGACCGGCACGGACGAAAGTGTCACTACGTCGTGCACCTGGCGCCGCTCCGGGACGACGCCGGTGAGGTGAAGTACGTCATTGAGATGACGACGGATCTCACCGAGACGCTCCACTTTCAACGCCAGTACAACCTGGTCTTTGAGCGCATGCCGCTCTACGGGCTGGTGATCGATCGCGAGTACCGGATCGTCCGCGCCAACGAGAAATTCCGGGAGACATTCGGCGACGTCCAGGGCAGCCACTGCTACGAGGTGATGAAACACCGGGAGGGGCCCTGCCAACACTGCCCGGCGGTGCTGACCTTCGGCGGCGGCGGGGAACACACGGCCCAGATGGTCGGGCTGGGGCGGGATGGAGAGCAGAAGCATTACGTGGTGACGACGGCACCGCTCTCGCGCGGCGAAGGCGGCGTCGAGCACGTGATCGAGATGGCGACCGACATCACGCCGATCCACGAACTGGAAGCGAAGCTCCAGGAGGCCCACGATTACTACGAGAGTCTGATCCGCAACGCGGCATCGGGAATCCTGGCCGTGGACGCGGAAGGGGAGGCGCGAATTCTTAATCCCGCCGCCAAGGCTCTGCTCGGCTGGCGCCGCCGGCGCCTTCCGCCGCGCGATCAGCTCCAAGACATGCTCCCGACGGAGTTTTTCGCGTCGCCGCCTCCGGCAGGCGACGTTCTGGAACTCCCCGAGGCCCGGGTACGGACGGCCGAGGGGGCGGAGGTCCCGGTGCGGTTCTCCGCCGTCGGTCTTCAGAGCGGGCGCAAGTTCCTCGGCCGGGCAGCCTTCATGGAGGACCTGCGGGAGATCAGGAAGCTCGAACACGAGAAGCTCGAAGCGGAGAGGCTCGGGGCGGTGGGACAAACGGTAGCGGGGCTGGCTCACACCATCAAGAACCTGTTGATGGGCCTCGAGGGCGGCATGTACATGGTGGACACCGGCCTCCGGCGCGGGGACGCCGAGCGGATCATCACCGGCTGGGGGGTCTTGCAGCGGAATTTCGAGAAGACGACGACGCTGGTTCGGGATTTCCTGAGTTTCGCCAAGGGGAGGCTGCCGGCACTCGAGATGACGGAACCCAACGCGCTGGTCGGGGGTATTGTCGAGCTCTACCGCGACACGGCCAAGCGCCAGGGCGTCGATTTGCGGCTGGAGGCGGGCGACGTCCGGCCGGCGCCGCTCGATCCTCACGGAATGGAAACCAGTCTGACGAACCTGGTGTCGAACGCGATCGACGCGGTGATGATGCGGGATGAGCCCGGCGGAGGCGTAACGATCCGGACGCGCGAGGAGAACGGCGACCTCATCTTCGAGGTCAGCGACGAAGGCTGCGGAATGGATTGGGAGACCAAGGGGAAGATCTTCACGACGTTCTTCACCACCAAGGGAGGCGAAGGCACCGGTCTCGGATTGCTGACCACCCGGAAAATCATTCAGGAACACGGGGGGCGAATTGAAGTAGAATCAACAGCCGGGAAGGGCAGCACATTCCGGATCCGTCTGCCGCGCAGGCGGCTCGAGGCGCTGGCGGCGGAAGCTGCCGCAAAGAAACAGGCGGAGGCGTGAGATGACTCAGGAGATTCGCAGACGCATTCTGGTCGTGGACGATGAGCAGGACGTTCGCGACTACCTGCAAACCGCCCTCGAGGACGCGGGGTTTCAGGTCGACACCGCCCGCGACGGGCTGGAAGCGATGGAGAAGGTGCGAGCGGCTCCGCCGGATCTGATTTCGCTTGACCTGGTGATGCCGCGGCACTCGGGCGCGAAGTTCTACCGGGAGTTGCTGAAGGACAAGGCGCTGCACAAGATTCCCGTCCTGGTGGTCACAGGCCACGCGCGCGACGATCTGGGCCGGGCCGACTTCGACGAGATGACGATGTCGGGCCCGGGCATCTACCTGGAGAAGCCCGTGCGGCCGGCAGCCTATGTTGGGGCGGTCCGCAAGTTGCTTGGCATCGAGGCGCCAGAGACGCCCGTGGCGGAGCCGGAGGAGCTCAAGAGCGAGCTGGTTGCGGCGCTGGAGGGCGCCGACCGTATCGCTTTGCAGCGAGCTCTGGACGCGCTGAAGAAGCATTCCTGAGCATGCGCCGGGTCGCGACGAGAGGGCCCGGGAGGCCGGAGGCCCCTATTTCGTACTTTTGTGTCTGCAATCCAGGCCCGGCCGCTGTACAATAGCTAGGAGTGGTGCCTTGCCCATGAGTGATGCCAAGACCATCCTGATCGTCGATGACGAGCCCGACGTCCTCACCTACCTGAAAGCGTTCTTCGAGGACAACGGGTTCCGGACACTGACCGCCGCGAACGGCAAGGAAGGCTTCGCCGCAGCCAGGGCGGAGCGCCCCGACCTGATCACGCTGGACATCACCATGCCCGAGGAGTCCGGCGTGCGGATGTTCCGCGAGCTTCAGGCGGACCAGAACACGGCGGCCATCCCGGTGGTGATGATCACCGGCGTCTCGCCCGATTTCAAGAGGTTCATCGAGACCCGCAAGCAAGTCCATCCCCCGGAAGCGTACTTCGAAAAACCGATCGACCGCGAAGAGCTTTTGACGAAGGTCCGCGAGTTGCTGGCGGCAGGCCGGTAGGCGCCGCCGGCCGATCGTTCGAGATTTCTTATGTGGTCGGCCACATAGCAGGTCTTCTGTGGCGCTCGCGGTTATGTGGCGCCGGGCATTCGCGTGGGCTTCATCAGGACGCCCGGCCCCGTTGGTGGCCACATAACGTAGCACTTAAAGTGCGCGGAGGAACTCAAGCAAGTTGGGATCGTCCCTCCAGTGCGGACGCAAGCCCGCGCGATTCATGGCATGATGTTTTGCCAATCCTGACGTCACAGAAGATTTGAAGAGCTCAAGATCAAAATATCGTTGACAAGGCTCCGTCTTTGTGGTAAATGATGAGCGAGACGATCGGTTCGATCGATTCGCTCGACGAGAGGACGGAGCCGTGAAACTGAACACGCGGGTTCGGTATGCGGTCCGGATGATGGCTGACATCGCCCGGTACGGGGGGGACGGCCCGGTTCCGTTGTCCGACGTGGCCGAGCGGCAGGGAATCTCCCGGCTGTACCTCTCTCAATTGGCGACGGTGCTGCGGCATTCCGTACTTCTCAAGAGCGTCTGGGGCAACAAAGGCGGCTATGTGCTGGCGCGGCCGGCCGACGCTGTCACCCTCCTGGAAATCATGGAGGCGGTGGACGGCCCGGTCAGCGTCATCGACTGCGTAGCGAGCCCGGGCGCGTGCGAACGAGCCGGCTACTGCGAGTGCATCGGCGTCTGGAGGGACATCAACGACGCGATCACCCGCACCCTGGACAAGTACTCCCTGGCGGATCTGATCGCGCGCGGCGAGCCGCAGGGACGGGCGGGTCTCGTCTGCTTCAGCTTGCACGGAGGATAACCCATGACAGCCACTTTGATTGCATTCGAGCCGGTAGGCACGGTGCGGAACCGAACCACCATCAAGCTGATCAAGGACGACCTCACGGCGCTTCCGGTTGACGCTTTCGTCTTCTACGCGCGGGAGGACCTGGCCCTGGGATCCGGATACGGCACCGCCATTCAGCAGCGCGGCGGGGCGGCGGTGAGGCGCGAACTGGAGAGCATCGGGCGACTGGAGATGGGCGAAGCGGTGATGACCACCGCCGGCAACATGGCGGCGCGCCACATAATCCACGCCCGCGGACCGAAGTTCCAGGAGCCGGATCCGGAGGACAAGCTGCGCCGATGTGTCCGGGCGTCGCTCGAGGCGGCTTCGCGAAGCGGGCTGCGGACGATTGCGTTCCCGCCGATGGGGTACGGGTTCTACGGCGTCCCGCTGGATCTGTGCGCGAGGGTGATGCTGGAGGAAATCGCCGCGCACGCGGAAGGAGAGTCCTCGATCGAGGAGATCATCCTCTGCGTGACGGACCGGCGCGATTTTGAGGCCTGGCGGCCGTACTTCGAGCGGTTCGCGGCCAGGGGGTGATGCGACATGTACGAGACGAGCCCATTGCTGCATTTCGCCGAAGACCAGTTGCAACTGGCGGCGTTGACCTTCATGGCGGTGGTGTACGCGCTGAAGATCCGCTGGATTTTCCGGTTCCCGGCGGCCCGGGAACGGCAGAGCAAGACCGGCCCGGCGGAAATGACGGCCCCTAAAGGCGCCCTGCTGTCG
>CAYRPT010000410.1:0-4666 GCA_964425895.1 uncultured Solibacteraceae bacterium
GTCCACAGAAGCGAGTTGACGCCGAACTTCATTGGATGAACTCCGCCGCATCGGGATTGCCCGGCCCGAAATGCTTCAGCATGACCAGGTTCTCACGGTCGCTGGTGTTGACTATCTTCACTCCGGCGGCCGCCGCGGCGGCGGTGACGAACAGCTCGTCCTGGGTCATCTCGCCAAAACGGATCATGCTTGGCGTCTGCACGTCGTGGACGCCGATCTTGCCGGCGCCTTGCGTGAGGATGAGGCCGTAGGCGGCGGCGTCCTTCACGATGACCTCGCACTTGGGATAGACGGTGAGTTCCTTGGCCGAGTAGTAAGGGGTCGAGTAGACGATCCAATTCTCGGCATAGCCGGCGTCCATCATCGCGGCGGGGTCCTTGACAGGCTTTGGGTGGAACAGGCGGTTCTTGTCGAATTCCGGATCCACGTTGTCTTCCCAGACCAGCATGTCGAGGATGTAGTCGAGGTCGCGATGATGGTCCGGGGGCACGTCCTTCACCAGCAGGTCCCACGGCACGGCGCGGCCTTCGACCATCGACTGGAACATGCCGAAAACGTCCGAATTGACCTGCGGCTCGTAGGTGACCAGCGAACCCGGAGCGTGGAGGATGCCGGCATCGATCTGCCAGCCCGTACCGGGCTTCAGCTTGTATGCGCGGGAGTGATAGAGGATGCCGTTATCGCCTTCGTTCCATCGTTCCAGGCAGGCACGGATCTGATCTCGGGTGGTACCCGGATTGAGGCCCATGAAGGTATAGGGGAAGTTGTTCTCCTTGAAGTTGTATTGCGGAGGGAAGTAATAGGCTTCGGGCTTTCCCTTGGCGCCCACGCGGCGGGCGAATTCGTCGGTCTGGTGCATGTGGTGGGGAATCGGGCCCAGGTTGTCGAAGAACTTGCAAAGGAGGTTCCAACCACCTTCCCGGGCCATGACGTCGGCGCCCAGAAGCTGGTCGCCGATTTCCTCGATGGCTTTCTTGAGGAGTACCCGCTGGCCGTCGATGGCGATGTAACTGAGGCCTTCGTCGTCTGGCGTTCCGGGCCCGTTATCGGCCTTGGTGGTTGACGAGAACCATCGCTCGTCAATGCCGCCGCGGTGTGCGCCAAGCGCGTACAGATCCCGGGGGTCCAGCTTCAAACGGCCGCCGGGCATGAGAAAGGAGCGGGGCACCCAGCAGGGGGCCAGCCGAACGATGCCCTCCCCCACGCTGAGAGCATTCTTAACGAGGTCGGTTTGCGACATGCCTAAGAATATACAGCAACGGCGCCGCCGGCCGGTGGGGAGGCTCTGCATAGCGAGGGGCCAGGGGTCAGATGCTCCCGCCCGGTTCTGCCGATGTATTTCCTGGAATGCAGACCGCGATCGCAGTGCTGGCTCTCGGAACCGCGGCCTTCGCGGTCTGTGGATGCGGGCCGGGCTCGTGCGCCGCCGGCTCGAAAATGGAGCGGCTCATGGCGCAGCTTCAGGGCGACTGCTGCGAGTTCTCGACGGCGCCCACTGACGAACAGCCCGACAACTCGTGCAAGTCGTGTGGCCCCGGTCCCATGTTGTGGATAAGAGACGGGGAGCGCGAGTGCGTTCGTTGGGCGGCGCAGTGCCTGGGTGAAATGGGGCCTGACGCGCAGCCGGCCGTGCCGATCTTGATCGCCGCCGTGCGGTCCGGTCCCAACAACTACGACACCGGCGACGGCGTGATCCCGGTGCGGGACGCCGTTGTCGAGGCCCTGGGGCGAACCGGCGACGCGCGAGCGCTGCCGGTCTTGGTCGAAGCGCTGGAGAACCCCAAGCCGGTCGATGCCGGGCCGGGAGCGGCGGGCTACGCCTCAACCGAGCCTGTCGGCGAGGAAGCCGCCTTGACCGCACTCCGGCTGCTCGGACCCGTGGCTCGCCCGGCTGTCCCCAGAATCCTCCCGTTTCTCAACCGGCCGGTGACGAGCGACCGGGATGCTCGAATCGTCCGGGCCGCCGCGGCCGCGCTCGGCGCCATTGGCGACACCTCGTCGATTCCGGGGCTGATTGGGGCGCTAGGCCGGGAGGATACGAGTCCGGCCGTGGCCCAGGCGCTCGGCGGATTCGGAGCCTCCGCCGCGGCCGCTTTGCCCGCTCTCACCCGCCTGATCGAAGCCGCGCCGGACCGGAATGCCAATGGCTTGATTCGCCGGGCGATCCGGGATATCGGAGGCACGGAGCGGGCGGCCGCGCTGCCCAAATCCTACGACGGAACCACTACGGACATCGTGAAGGCCCTCCGCGAAACGGCAAGAAGGCACGGCGTCCGGCTGACCAGAATCCATGTGGACGGCCCCAAGGAAGAGGTCTCGGTCGAAACGCGCTCCGGCACGCGGGTGCTCGCCCGATTCGACAAGCAGGCTTGGATCGCTCACCGCATCGTGAAGGGCAGTGTTGTAGTGAGTCGCGGCGGCGTGGTGGAGAGCAGCACACCCTATGAGGGCCTCGCCCGGCTCGAAAGCCTGCTGAACCGATTTCTGCGCCCCTAACCGGATGATGCATGAGGCCGAGAGCCGCCCGTCGAGGCGGCCGCTTCACGCCGAAGGGCCGGATACGGGGCCTATGCTCTAATGGAGTAGCAGTGATGCGGAACTGGCTCCTGCGGACGATCTCGGCCGTCCGTCCGGCCCCTCTCGCTTCGGTGGTTGGGCACTTGGCGGGCTACCATCACCGCATCGTTTGGCGCGGTCCCGAGGGCGCATTCTGGCTGAGCCCCCTCAACGACCTCGGCCGACGTCTCATCCTGGATCACAGCTATGAGCCGGCCATGGTCGATACCCTCAAACAATTCCTGGGACCGGGCAAGACGTTTATCGACGCCGGGGCGAATGAAGGGTACTTTTCCGTCATTGCCAGCCGCCTAGTCGGCGAGACCGGGCATGTCATCGCCATTGAGCCACAAGCGCGCCTACAAGAAGTGCTTCAACACAATCTCTCTCTGAACGGCTGTCGTAACGTAACTGTCGTTCCCGCCGCTCTGGCCAAGGCTTCCGGAGAGGGTACGCTATTCCTGACCACCGACGTCAACACCGGCTCCAGTTCATTCTTCCGGCCCACCCGGTATCCGCTCCCAAAGGAAGTGATCCGGTGCTGCACCCTGCACCAACTTATCGAAGACAGCGATATACGTTACTGCGACTTGCTCAAGCTCGACCTGGAAGGAGCTGAGTACGAAGTCTTGATGTCGGCGCCGGCGACCCTGCTATGGGACACCATTCGAACCATCGCCGTCGAGTTTCATGACGTGGCCCCCGCCGGCATCCGAGCGCCCCGGAAGCAGGTCGAACAACGGCTAAGAGATCATGGGTTTCATCTCGTCTTCAGTGGATCACACAGCGTCTATCACCGTGACCTTGCGGGCGCCCGGCAATTTGAGGACGGCCTCTAGCGATTCACCAAATGAGCACCGCTCTTTCCAAAGTCTCTCGATATGCCGCAGAAATCCGGTATGCGCTTCGAGCCGGCCGCACGATGCGAGCGGGTATTCGTTTGGCGGGCGACACGTTGCGCTTTCATTGGTCCAACCTGACGAAGGGTCCCGGCCAGCCGACAGCCTTCCCGATTCGCCGATATGATCTAGTCAACAGGTCCGGCGACACATGGGACACCTACCTGAGGCCGATGTCCGGCGACTTCTTCATCTTCTATGAGGTGTTTCTCGACGAATCCTATCGACTACCCGATTGGCTGGCTGCCTCGTCTCAAACGATCCTGGATCTGGGAGCCAATGTCGGTTTCACCTCGCTCTACTTCTCTCGGGTTATTCCGGCGGCGCGATTCGTCTGTGTCGAACCAGATCCCGGAAATCTTGATGTGCTGAGAAAGAACGTTGCCGCACTCGGAGATCGCGTCCGGATCATTGAGGGCGCCGTGGCAGCGGAGACAGCCCGGCGTGGCTTCCACCGGGGTGAAACGTGGGCCGGCGGATTGGCCGGCCCGGAAGCAAGCAAGGAATCATCGGGAGTGGTGGGGAGTGTCCAGTGTTACAGCATGAGAGATACTCTTGAACGAAGCGGCCTGGAGCGAATCGACCTGGTGAAGATGGACATTGAAGGCGCGGAGAAGGAGATCTTCGCCGGCGAATTGAGCTGGCTTCGTCAAGTTGGCTCAATCATGATCGAACTCCATCCCGGCTTCTCTCTCGAAGCCTTTAAGAAAGCCGTGGAGCCATACGATTTCAGGGTCTTCGAAGCGGGCAGCGCCTGTGGCAATCGCGTGACCCTGGCAGTGTCGGAGGCGCTGCTAGACCTGACCCTGGGGGGCTCGCATCGCGCACCGTAGGCGCGGAGGGCGAGGGGCGGCTCGTCGCCGGCCGCTATGTCTCCTGCGTCGTAAAGGCGACAATGCCGGCTGTCACTTTGCGCATGGGCCTTGAACTCGACACCCCGATCATGTACGTCAAGGGCGTCGGACCTCCTCGTGCGCGAATCCTGGAAGACAAGGGGATTCGCACGGTGGAAGATCTGCTGGCATGGGCCCCTTTTCGCTACGAAGACCGCTCCAACGTCAAACCCGTCTCGCAGCTCGCGCCGGGCGAAACCGCCACCGTTCTCGCCCAGGTGCGCACGGCCAGCGCCTCAAGCTTCCAGCGCCGGCGGCTGGACCTCTTCGAAGCCACCTTCAGTGACGGTTCCGGCGGCGTGCTCCGCGGCAAGTGGT
>CAYRPT010000411.1:0-4650 GCA_964425895.1 uncultured Solibacteraceae bacterium
GCTCACCCCGGACGAGGCGGTCTCCCTGGTAGAGCGCGCGGCCCGCTTGTGCCGCTCCCGGATTCCGCTCATCGGCTCCGTCGCTTTCAACCTGCCGATCGCGGCTCAAATGGCCCGGCGCATGGAAGCCGCCGGGGCCGACGCCCTGCTGGTGCTGCCACCTTACTATCCGAGCGCCCCCTTCGAGGGCCTGTGCGAGTACTACCGCGGCGTGGCCCGGGCCACCGGCTTGCCGCTCGCAATCTACAGCCGGGGGTGGGCCGTCTTTTCTCCCGACGAGGTCGCGCGTCTCGCCGAGGCGATTCCCACGCTCCGCTATTGGAAGGACGGCCAGGGCGATCCCCGCGTCTTCCGGCGCATCATCGCGAAGGTGGGCGGCCGCCTGACGTGGATCGGCGGCGCGGGTGACGACGCCGCGGCGGTCTACGCCGCCATTGAGGTCCGGTGCTTCACCTCCAGCATCTCCGGCGTCTCGCCCGAACTGGCGCTCGCCTGGGGCCGGGCCGCCATGGACGGCGATCTCGTCTCCCTCAACCGCCTCCTCGACCGTTACGTGCATCCTCTGTTCGCCCTGCGCGCCCGCCGCCGGGGCTACGAGGTGTCCGCCATGAAGAAGGCTCGCGAGCTCCTCGGCCGGACGCCCGCCGGTCCGGCTCGCCCTCCGCTGCCCGCGCTGGCCCCCGCCGACGAGGCCGACCTCCGCTCCCTGCTCGCGGCCTGGCGCGACTTCCTGTAGTTCGCCGCCTGGCCTACCGCGCCAGTTCGATATAATCACGCTTTTCCCATGGCGCGTTTCAGTCTGTTTGCCTCAACGGTTGACTGGAGTGCCCGCCGCCTCGACGCGCTGGCTCTGGTGGCGCTGGCCACCGGGCTTGGAATCCGGCTCTGGGCCTCCCTGGTAACCTTCGCCAACCCCGACGAAGCCTACCACGCCCTGCTCTCGACACCGCTCGATTTCGGCGATCTCTATGCGAGCGCCATCCGCTCGCCTCACCCGCCGTTGTTCATCCTCCTGCTGCACTACGTTCGCGGCATCACAGTGTCGGACCTTGGCCTCCGTATGATTCCCCTCGCCGCCGGCACCTTGTTTCCGTGGGTCATGTACCGTTGGATCAGCCGCGGCTGGAATCGGTACGCCGGCCTTGGCGCCCTGGCGATTCTGTCCCTCGCCCCGGAAATGATCAAGGCCGGCTCGGAAGCCCGCGCCTACACCATGGCGCTCCTCTTTATGGCCGGCGGCCTGTACTTCATCGACCGCGCCATCCAAACCAGCTCCCCGTGGCGGATGGCCGGCTTCGGGCTCTGCCTGTACGGCGCTATCCTGTCGGACTATTCCGCCGCCTTTTTCGCCGCGGCCGCCGGCGCGTACTTCCTGCTGCGGATCCGGGAGCAAAACGTGACCGCCGGTGTGCGCATCCTCTGGGAGTTGTCGCAGGTCGGAGCCATCGTGCTCTACGCCATTCTATGGGTGACCCAGGTCCACCCGATGCGGGCGATCGCGACCACCCGCGCGGACGTCGAAGGATGGCTCCGCGAAGCCTACCTGCAAGCCGGACAGAACGTGCTGTTCTTCGTGATCCACAACACGTCAAAACAGTTTGCCTTCCTGCTTCCCCTGCTGGTCCCGGCCGTGTCGGCGATGCTGCTGTTCGCCACCGGCCTCTATCTGCTATGGAGGCGTCCGGCGCCGGGCTCGATGTGGCATTCCCGCGCCACCGCCGTGTTGCTGGTTTTGCCGTTTGCCGCGACCTGCGCGGCCGCCATGATCCACCTGTTCCCCTATGGCCGCAGCCGGCACACCATCTTTCTCGGGCTCTTCATCGCCGCCGGCGTCGGGATCGCGATGGACAAGGTCGCCCGTGGATGGATCGTTCCGCTCGTGGCGCTCGGCATCGCCGCCACGCCGGTGTGGCACCTGGTCGAAGGTCAGCACAAGTGGGAGACGGCGCGGGTGGACACCCGGAAGCGTTACATGGAGGAGGCGATCGCCTTCCTCAAGAAGTCGGTCCCGCCCGGCGCGGTGCTGCTCAGCGAGTCGGAGATGCGCGTCGTCCTCGCCTACTACCTGGATTCCGGCGTGAGGCTTCCCGAGGCTCAGGGCACACCGTCGATTGAAACGGTGGGCGATTGGAAGATTCTGTGCAACCGCTGGGGCTTCGGCTCGATCGAGGATCTCCGGGGCGATTTACGCCTGCTGCGCGGCCACTTCGGCCTCGGCCCCGATGCCCGCATCTGGGTACTCGACGGCGGCTTCCGGCCTTTGCTCGAACCCGACCTGATGAAGCTTCACCGCGCCGGCGAAGCACCCGAGCTTTTCCGCCACGGCCGCGCCCTCGTAGCCTTTCTCACGCCACCGGGCTTCTTCTGGGAAGCCCCCACGCCCGCCGACCGCATCCCCGACCGCCCCCGGCAGTCGCCCTCGCAGCCCGCGATCCCCAACTACCAGCCCTGAGCCGGCGGAGGGACGCAGCGGTGGACCATAAACCCTATCCCAGCCCGGCGCCCGTGAGTCGTTCCAGGCGCGGCGATAGAGGACGGAAACGCTCCGGAACAGCCTTTTTCTTTGGGGGCACCCCGGGTACCAGTACTGACAACTTCGACGCAAAGATCTGAAATAGACGCAGACAGCCGTATACTATCCCCGTCGCCGGGAGTTGAACGGCGGCAATCCCGCCTGCATCGATCCCGGTTGACGCAATCGCTCCTGCCAGGAGGCCCGAATGAATCGCGTACGCGGAATTTGGACGGTCCGGCCGGTCTTCGCCTGTCGGGCCTGCCCTCTGTTGTGTGTTGCCGTGCTCGCTCTGTATGTGGCCACGCCTCCTTCGGCCATAGCGGCTTCGGAGGCGAAGGCCTGTACGGCCGAGCCCACGGACATGACCATCGCCTATGCTGACGTCTTCAGCAGCCCGGAATGTCAGATCGATTTCGCCGCGGACATAGACATGTTCCGCTTCGCCGGCTCGGCCGGCGAGAGAATCCGGATTCAACTCTCGCGAGTTGCAGGGCCAGGCACACCCTGCTTTGACGTGTACAACCCGAACCCGCCCGGCAACAAGCTCTTCGGGCCGTTCTGCTCAAGCGGCGGCGGAAGCGAGATAACACTCGCCATGAACGGAACTCATTCCATCGTGGTCAGCGAGCTTCTTGCGGATGAGACTCTGACTTACTCCTTGGCGCTCGAACGCGTGGCTCCGCCTTCCCCTTCGTCTGTTCCGATAACCCTGGACCAGACGCTGTATGACGAAATCAACCCCGGCGTCGATTTGGACCTCTTCTATTTCAGTGGTACGGCAGGCGACGTCATGCGGGTCAACGTAGCACGCAACTCGGGTGCCGGCGCCGCCTGTGTTGATGTATACAGTCCATCCGGCTCAAAGCTCGTGGGCCCATTTTGCACCAGCTTGAGCGGCGCGCTGGAACCGCATCTGACCCAAACCGGTTTACACGTCATCGTCGCCACTGAACTTGCATCGGACGAGACCGTGGAGTACGGCTTGACCGTTCAGTGCATATTGGGCAGTTGCGCTCCTCCCGACTGCACGATCGAGTTAGATCCAAGCTACACGGGCGGAACTCTGAACCTCGGCTTCTATCTCGGGAACAAGCCGCCATCGGCTACCTGGAGCGTCTGGCTTTCGGTTCTGAACTTCACGATACCGGTCTGGAGCGTGCCTTTACCGTCGCCCGTCGACCCGCCCATCCCCCTGAGCGTTCCGATTGCCGGCTTTCCTAACCTCGGCAAGGTGGGGATTCTGACGACGATCAGCCAAGCCGACAGTGGAATCGCGTGCTCGGACTGGGAGACCGTCGACACGGGGGCGGCGGCGCTTGCCGGCCAACCGCCTGCTGAGGAGGACATCCGGAAGCTACTGCAAAGTCAGAGACCCCTGAGATGAACGGGCGGCAGGCGCGGTTAGGAGGCCTCGCTCATCGCCCCCGGGAGAAGGGCGCCAGGACCTCGTGACTATGCTTATCGGCCCTGCATCCTGCGGCCGGCGCATACGCCAGGGCCGCAAATGAAAGACTGTCGTCGTCCGACCGCTCCGGCCCCTCGCCCGACGGCCCGGCGGGGCGGTCGAGCGCGCGTCCGTCCGGAGCCCGCCCCAATTTCCCGTAAGTTATCAGTAAATCAACATATTATCTATCGAGCGGAGCAGAGCTCGCCCCCCCCGGGAGCGGGCAGATCCCGGCAGGTCGCTGGACAAGCCTCGCCGGGCGTTGTATCACGGATATGTCATGTTAAGCCGCAGATCGTTCGTCGGAACCGCTCTCCCCGCCGCTCTCGCGGGCCGGGCGATGGGCGCCAATGACCGGATCCGCCTCGGCGTCATCGGCGCGGGCGGACGCGGGCAGTACCTCATCAAGGAGGTCGAAAAGGCGAGCGACCTCAATGTCGCCGTCACCGCCGTGTGCGACGTCTGGCGGCCCAACCGCGAGAAGGCCGCCGCCATGGCCCGCGAAGTTTGGGGAACGGAACCGCGCACCACGGCGGACCACACGGAGCTGCTGTCCTGGCCCGATGTCGACGCCGTCCTGATTTCCGCCCCCGATTTCACCCACAGCGTCATGCTGCGGCAGGCGGTGGAAGCCGGCAAGGACGCCTATTGCGAAAAGCCGATGGGTGTGGTGTTCGAGGAGGCCAAGGAG
>CAYRPT010000412.1:0-4626 GCA_964425895.1 uncultured Solibacteraceae bacterium
GTCTCTCCGACGCCACGTGCACCGGCCTCCAGTTGGCCAATTTCTGGCAGGACGTGATCCCTGACTGGACGAAGGGCCGTGTCTATCTCCCCCTGGAACTGCTGGAGCGGCACGGCGCCTCGGAAGACGATATCCGGGAGCGCCGTGCGACTCCGGGGTTCTGCGCCGCCTTGAAGGAGGCGGTCGGCCTGGCCCGCCAGTTCTTTCTGGACGGCCGCCCGCTGGCTCGCGTGGTGGACCGGCGCCTGGCCGTGGACCTCGACCTCTTCAACCGGGGCGGATGGCTCGTGCTCGATAAGATCGAGCGGCAGGGCTATGATGTTCTCAGACGGCGGCCGGCGATCTCCCGGTGGGAGCGGGCGGCGTTGATGGTGAGAGCGCTGGCGCGTGCCGCCGTGCGCCGGACCGCATGATCACGCTCGAGGATTCCTACGCCCATTGCCGGCGGTTGGCGCGCACGCGCGCGAAGAACTTCTACTATTCCTTCCTCCTGTTGGACAGGCCCCGGCGCGACGCGATGTGCGCTTTGTACGCCTTCAACCGCATCTGCGATGACATCAGCGACCAGCCCGCGACGTATGGTTACGCCTCCCCGCACGAGGCGCTCCGGGACTGGCGGGCGCAATTGGATGCGGCGCTCGCCGGCGACTGCGGCGCCCATGCCGTGTGGCCGGCGTTCCGCGACTCCGTCGAGCGCTTCCGCATCCCGTCCCGTTACTTCCATGACATGCTGGACGGAGTGTCGTCGGACCTGGAACGTCATACCGTCGCCAGCTTCGACGAGCTTTACCGGTACTGCTACCAGGTCGCCTCCGCCGTTGGCCTTTCGGTGATTCACGTCTTCGGCTTCGAAACCCTGGAGGCGCTGACGATGGCCGAGAAGTGCGGCATCGCCTTCCAACTGACAAACATCCTGCGGGACGTCGGTGAAGATGCCGCCATGGGCCGGGTGTATCTGCCGGCCGAGGACCTGGCCCGGTTCGGCGTCGAACCCGGCCTGCTGCGTGACCGCCGGACGACCCGTGAGTTCCGCGAATTGATGGAGTTCGAAGCCGCCCGCGCCCGCGGCTACTACCGGGAGTCGGCGCCTCTCGTGGAGCAGGTCCACCCCAGGAGCCAGGCATCGCTTTGGGCCTTGATCCGGATCTATTCGCGGCTGCTGGAGCGCATCGAAGAAGCAAACTTCGAGGTATTCCGCCGAAGGATCCGGGTGCCGGCCTGGGAAAAGCTGTTCATCCTCATTCGGGGAATGACGGGAGCGATACCCAGTCGTTGAAGCCCGAAGGCTCCCGGGCGCTGCCTTGCCGGGTTCTTCGGTTTCCGGCATATCGAGCCGCGGGCCGCTGGGCGTGTTTATCCCGGTCATAGATTCTTTTTGTAACCCCGCTCCGTCGCGTCGCCGACAATGGAACTAGGCGTTTGCTGGTCCGCCACGAAGCGGGTGGCCGCGCCGAGGATTGGTCTGCGGGACTGCATGCACGGTCTCGTCGAGGACCGATTCGGGAGCCAGCCATGCGGTTTCACGGGTATGACACGGGTGGGTTCTACGATGAGCTGTTCGAGGTCGACGGCACACCGCGCCCGCACGCCAGGATGCTCGTCGATCTGGTGAACTCCCTCCCAGAGGGAGAGCTTCTTAGGCGGCAGCGAGCGGCGGAACGTCTTCTCCTGCAACTGGGCATCACCTTCAGCGTCTACGGTGACCAGCGAGGCGCCGAACGCATCTTCCCCTTCGATCTGATCCCGCGCATCCTCGCCGCCCGGGAGTGGGATTGGATCGAGAGAGGGCTGAAGCAGCGGATCCGGGCGCTGAACCTCTTTGTCGACGACATCTACCACGGCCAGAGAATCGTCCGGGATGGAATCGTTCCCGAGCAGGTCATCCGCTCGGCGGCCAGCTTCCGGCCCCAATTAGTGGGGCTGGATCCGCCTCACCGGATCTGGTGTCACATCACGGGAACGGACCTGGTGCGCGACGCCGACGGTCAAATCTATGTTCTCGAGGACAACCTTAGGGTTCCGTCGGGAGTCTCCTACGTGCTGCAAAACCGCCTGGTGATCAAGCGGACCTTTCCTCAGATCTTCGAGGGTGCACGCGTACGTCCCGTGGACGATTACGCCAGCCGGCTGCTGGCGATGCTTCAATCCTTGGCGCCCGCCGGCGTAGGTGAGCCCCGGGTCACGGTGCTGACTCCCGGCACCTACAACGCCGCGTACTTCGAGCACAGCTACCTGGCGCAGCAAATGGGCTGCCAGCTTGTAGAGGGCCGTGATCTCGTGGTTTCCGGCGGTCAGGTTCTGATGCGGACCACGCAAGGCTTCGATCCCGTGCACGTCATCTACCGCCGCATCGACGACGACTTCCTCGACCCGGAAGCCTTCCGCAGCGACTCCATGTTGGGGATACCCGGACTGATGAATGTCTACCGGGCCGGCCGGGTTACGCTCGCCAACGCCCCGGGAACGGGCGTCGCGGACGACAAAGTCGTCTACGCCTACGTGCCGGACATCATCCAGTACTACCTGGCGGAGAAGCCGATCATTCCTAACGTGCCAACGTATCTTTGCTGGCGGGACGCGGATCGCGAGTACGTGCTGCAACACTTGGACGAGCTGGTTGTGAAGGCGGCGAACGAGAGCGGCGGCTACGGCATGCTCATCGGTCCGCACGCAGCCCCGCCGGAGCGCGAGGAGTTTGCGCGACGGATCCAGGCGCAGCCGCGCAACTACATTGCGCAGCCGACCCTTTCCCTCTCCCGCGTCCCGACGGTCGTCGGCGACCACTTCGAGGGACGGCATGTCGATCTGCGCCCCTTCATTCTGCATGGCGCGGACGACATCTTCGTCTTGCCCGGGGGCCTCACCCGGGTGGCGCTACGGCCGGGATCGCTGGTGGTCAATTCCTCTCAGGGCGGAGGCAGCAAAGCCACTTGGGTGCTCGAGAGGGATTCCGAGGAGGCCCTGTGAGCGCGCAGCCCATGCTCAGCCGGGCCGCCGAGGCGGTCTACTGGCTCAATCGTTATGTCGAACGGGCCGAGAGCTTGGCGCGCTTCGTTGACGTGAACCTCCACCTCACGACGGATCTGCCTGCCGGAGTCCAAGAGCAATGGATGCCGCTGATCGCGGTAACCGCCGCCACCGGACCCTTCAACCAGCGCTATGACGGCCCCTCGCGGGAGAACGTGACCCGGTTCCTCGCCTTCGACCGCGAGAATCCCAGCTCAATCATTTCCTGCCTCTCGGCGGCCCGCGACAACGCACGGTCAGTCCGCGAGATCATCTCGTCCGACATGTGGGAGCAGATCAACCGCCTCTACCTGGTTGTCGCCGAGGCGGCCGCCTCCCGCGCCCCGGTTGACCTCTTTGAGTTTCTAGCCGAGGTTCGCCGCGGCTGCCGTCTCTTCGAGGGGATCGCGCACGGCACGATGTCGCACGGCGAGGCCTGGCACTTCATGCGGCTGGGACGGATGCTGGAACGCGCCGACGAGACCACGCGAATCCTCGACGTGAAGTACTTTTTCCTCCTGCCGTCGGTGCAGGACGTCGGGACGGCAATCGACGACATCCAGTGGACCGCAGTCCTGAAGAGCGTCAGTGGCTTTGAGATGTATCGCAAGAAGCACGGCCGCATCACCCCCACCGACATCGTCGAGTTCCTGCTGCTCGATCGCGAGTTTCCCCGCGCGGTCCACTACTCGATCCTGACGGCGGTCCGCTCGCTCCACGCCGTCACGGGATCGCCGCCGGGCACTTTCCGCAATCTCGCCGAACGCCGTCTCGGACAGCTCGAGGCTGAGCTCAACTATACTCAAGTATCGGAAGTGATCGCCAACGGGCTCCACGAGTTTCTTGACGGTCTGCAACGGAAGATGAACAGCGCCGACGACGCGATCGTCGACGCGTTTTTTTCGGTTCGGCCGCTCGGGACCGAGCCGGCACCAGCACCATGACATTCTGCTTGGGCATCCACGTTCAGGACGGGTTGATCGGCATCGCCGACACGCGAATCGTCTCTGGCAATGAGTTTCACGTCGCTCGGAAGTTTTCGATCTACCAGGGCCCGGAATATGCTTTCTTCACCTTGACATCGGGCCTACGGTCGGTTCGGGACAAGTCGCTGGCCTACTTCGAAGAAGCGATGTCCGACCCGGAGCGCGACCTCGACCGTCTTTACAAGGCGGTGAATCTGTTCACGGAGCAGCTCTGGCGCGTGGCCGAGGAGGACAAACAGGCCCTCGAAGACGCGGGGTTCAAGTTCAACTTCCACGCCTTGGTCGGCGGGCAGATGGGCGCCGATCCCGAACCGCGCATGTATCTGATCTACCCCGAAGGCAACTGGGTGCAGGTTCAGCCCGGCACACCGTACCAGATCATCGGCGCGAGCGGATACGGAAAACCTATTCTGGCGCGTGCCCTACGGTTCCACGACTCCATGGAGTACGCCTTCAAGGTCGGCGTACTGGCGTTCGACTCGACTCGCTTGAGCGCTTCCGACGTCGGCTTTCCGATCGATGTGCTCCTGTATCTGCGGAACTCGTTCCGCATTGTCGAGTACCGCTATTTCCGCGAGGACCTGCTCGCGATCTCCGATTGGTGGCAGGACCGCTTGCGGCTGTCCGTCGACTC
>CAYRPT010000413.1:0-4618 GCA_964425895.1 uncultured Solibacteraceae bacterium
CGGATCATCCGGAAGCGGCCGATCGCCTCTCCAACCCGGCGAGTGATCGTCTTTTCGAGATCCACATCCCCAGTATAATGTCCACAGTCCTCCGGGCCGGCCGCGCGGCCGGTCCGGAGGGACGGCGCCGCCTTCGTTGTCATGCCCGTCAGCCCATCCCGCCGCGTCGCTTTTGATGTGCTGCGCCAAGTGGCGCGCGGCGGTCACGCCTCCGATCTACTCCGGGCGGAGTCGGAATCACTCAGCTCCCGCGACGCGGGTCTGGCGGAGGCCCTCACCCTGGGGGTGCTTCGTTTCCAGGGACAACTGGACTATCTGTTGGAGCACTTCTGGGGACACGACCCCGAGAAACTCGATGTTGAGGTGCGGCTGGCATTCCGGCTGGGTATATACCAGCTCCGGTATCTCGACCGGGTGCCCCGGCATGCCGCCGTGGACGAGTGCGTCAGCCTCGTGAAGCGGGCTCGCAAACGATCGGCGGCCGGGTTAGTGAACGCGGTGCTGCGGAAGGTGGACCGGAGTCCCGTACGCTGGCCGGAGCCGTCGATTGAGCTGTCGCTACCCGACTGGCTGTTCGAGGGATGGACGCGGATGTTCGGCGAGGAGGCGGCACGGCGTATCGGCTACGAGTTCCTCAAGCCGCCGGTGACCTATGTGCGGGTGCCGGCTGAGCGGATTGAGGAAGCGGCCGGTCTGCCTCTGGAGCCGACGAGCGTCGCCGGCTGCTACCGGCTGCGGGGGGGGAGTTGCCCGCCGGGGTTCCGGCGGCAGGACATCAGCTCGCAGGCGATCGTGCCCCTGCTTGAGATCGCGCGAGGCCAGCGCTTTCTGGACGTCTGCGCGGCGCCGGGACACAAGACCGCCCAGGCGCTCGAAACGAGTATCCGCGCCGTGGCCGTGGACGTCAGCCGGTCGCGCCTGGAGGAACTCGCCGGACTCGAAGCTCAGCTCGTGGCCGCCGACGCTCGCTCCGCCCTGCCGTTTCGCGGCCTTTTCGACCGCATCCTGGTGGATGCGCCCTGCTCCGGGACCGGCACATTGGGGCGTAACCCCGAAATCAAGTGGCGCCTTCTGCCGGAGGAGCTCGAACGCCACCATAGCCGGCAGGTCCGGCTCCTTCAGAACGCGTTGAAGATGCTGGCTCCGGGTGGCCGGTTGGTTTACTCCACCTGCTCGCTCGAAGTCGAGGAGAACGAGCGCGTCATGGAGGCCGTGATGGCGGCGCCGCCGGTCCCGGTCGAGATGGAGGGTCAGATCCGGCGGATCCCGGGCCGGGATCCGGGCGACGGTTTCTACGCCGCCGTACTGGTTCGGCCGGCGGGATGAGGGACGGAGAGGGGGACCGCGCGCGACCCCTACGGCCTTGAAACGAAGTGGACGGCCCCGGCGGCCACCAGCGCGGAAATCGAATCTCCTTCGGCCAGCGCCAGCTCTTCGAGGACCGGCCGCGTCACCAGGGCCACCAGCGGGAAGCCGCAATCGAGGGTGACGCGGGCCAGCGCGCCTTCGCGCGTGATGGCGGTAACCCGGGCGGGCAACACATTGCGGTCGCTTGGGGCGGCGTCCGCCCGGCGGGCGAGGAGGACGTCTTCTCCGCGGATGCAGAGAAAGCCTTCGCTCGACTGGATCTCGCTTACGGCGGTGGTGCGGATGCGCACGGGACCCGCGAGGAAGACCGCCAGGCCGTCCTGCGTACTTTCCAGGCGCGCCGGAACGATGCATTCGGCGCCGACGGCCCGAGCTACATCGAGGTCCGCGGGACGCAGGAAGATTTCCTGGGCCGGCCCGCATTGGCGGGTGCGGCCGGCGATCATCACAACAAGGGTATCGGCCAGCGCCAGCGCCTCGGTCCGGTCGTGCGTGACGACGATCGCGGGCGTACCAAGTTCCCGGAGGGACTTCCGGAGCTCCGCGCGAAGCTGCTCGCGCGTCGGCGTGTCGAGCGCCGAGAGCGGCTCGTCCAGCAGAAGGAGGCGGGGGCGGAGCGCGACCGCGCGTGCCAGTGCGACCCGCTGCTGCTGCCCCCCGGATATTTTCGCCGGGCGGCGTCCGCGCAGGTCCTCGAGACCCAGCGAGGTCACGAGCTCCGCGACACGCCGCCGGCGTTCCCGGCCGGACAAGCCGCGCAGTCCGTACGCGATATTGCCCTCCACGGTCAGATGCGGAAACAACGCGAAATCCTGGAACAGGTAGCCGATCCGGCGCTGCTGCGGCGGGAGGAAAACGCCGGCCGCGGCGTCCGACCAGACGTCGCCGCCGAACCGGACTTCCCCTTCGTCGGGCCGCTCCAAGCCGGCCAGGCATCGAAGAACCGTCGTCTTACCCGCCCCGGAGGGCCCGAAGAGCACGGTCACCTGGGTCGCTTCGAGATCGAGGCGCAGGTCGGCCTCGATGATCGTTTCGGGTGAAAAACGCCGGCGGACACGAACGTTGAGACCATTTTGGGGCAGCGACAACGCGGGGAGATTCTCCTTACGCGATTCCAGCCGGGGGCGTTCGTGATAACGCTCTGTCCGCTGTTGCTCCGGCAACTTGGCTCCCAGGCTTCTTGTGTCTCAGCTCGTTGGCCAGAGCGCCCACATCCGCCGTTGGACTCCGTACATCAGCGCCAGCACGGCAAAGGAAACCACCAGCAGGAGCGTGGCGGTCTGTGCCGCCGCGGCATAGTTCAAAGCCTGTACTTCATCGTAGATCACGATGGAGACGGTGCGGGTGACGCCGGGCAGGTTGCCGCCCACCATCAACACCACGCCGAATTCGCCCAGCGTGTGGGCAAAGCTGAGCACCATCCCGGTGAAGACGCCGCGCAGCGAGAGCGGCAGGATCACGCGAACAAATGTTGCCGGCCGCGAAACTCCCAGACACCAGGAGGCCTCGATGAGCCGGGGGTTGACGGACGCGAAGGCCGCCGCGAAGGGCTGTACGGCGAACGGGAGGCTGTAGAGCACGGAGGCGATCAGCAGACCCCGGAACGAGAACGGCAGCGCTCCCCCGGTGAGCCGTTGGTAGAGAGCGCCGACCGGGCTCTGGGGGCCGATGGCGACGAGGACGTAAAAACCGAGCACCGTGGGCGGCAGCACCAAGGGAAGGGCCACCACCGCCTCCACCAGGAACTTCCAGCGGCGGCGGCTGAAGGCGAGCCAATAGGCAAGCGGCAGCCCGAGCGCGAGCAGGGCCAGCATGGTGAGACAGGACAGCCGCACGCTGAGCCATAGTGCTTCCCAATGCATCAGTCCGCCTCCACGGAGAGGAATCCGAATTCCCCGAGTATCCGCCGGCCTTCGCCGGAGAGCGTGAACGCCCGGAGGGCTTCGGCGGCCTCCGGATTCGCCGCCCTCCGCAGGATGACACCGGCCTGGTCCATGCGGGGATAGCTGTCGAGCGGGACTTCCCAGTAGCGCCCTCCAGCCTTCACTTCAGGCGCCAGGGCGAGCGAGAGCGCCACAATGCCTATGTCGGCGGCTCCGCTCTGAACGAATTGCAGGGTCTGCGAGATGTTGTCACCCAGAACGAGCTTAGGCTTGACCCGCTCGTAGAGTCCGAGGGAGCGCAGCGCCGCCTCCGCCGCCTGACCGTAGGGAGCGTGCTGTGGGTTCGCGATGGCGATGTGGCGGATGGAGGGGTGGTCGAGGACGGCGGCGCCAAGGGCGCCGGTATCGAGCGGCGATGACGCCGGGCACCACACGACGATGCGGCCGATTCCGTAAAGGAAGAACGATCCCGCTCGCACCAGGCCCTCCTGCTCAAGCCGCCTCGGATAGAGAGCGTCGGCGGAAAAGAACAGGTCGAATGGAGCGCCGGCGCGGAGCTGCGCATAGAAATTCCCCGACGAGCCGTAGGAAACATTCACCCTGAGGCCTGGCCGGCGGGTGCGGAAGGCGGCGATCAGCCTCTCCATGGCGAACCGCAGGTCCGCCGCGGCGGCGACCGCCAGGGTTGTTCCGGACTTCGGGCCGTCCGGCGAGCCGCCGGGTCCGCAGGCCCCGAGCGCAAGCAGAACAAGGATAACGATCCTGCGCATCTTCGATGCCCTTCGCACGCGGCGGAAGCGAGAAGCGGTGCGCGCACCGCGGTTCGGAGGCGCGACAGCGTACCTGCCAACATACCATGCGCCGCACCGCGGCCACGGAGCCCTCCCGCCGCCGGCGTAGTACGCTGAGGGGAGCGGCCATGCCTCAGAACAGTTTCGACGTTGTCTCCCAGGTGGAAATGCCGGAAGTGCACAATGCCGTCAACCAGGCAGTGAAGGAGATCCAGCAGCGATTTGACCTTAAGCACACGAAATCAGTGATCGAGCTCAACGAGAAGGACCACAAGATCACGCTCGGCTCCGATGATGAATTCACGCTCAAGGCGATCATTGACGTGCTCGAGCAGAAACTGATCAAGCGCAAGGTGCCGCTGAAGGCGCTGAGCTACGGGCCCGTTACGCCCGCCGCCGGCTCGACGGTGCGGCAGGAGGTCGGGCTCCAAAACGGCATACCGATCGAGAAGGCCCGCGAGATCGTCAAGTCGATCAAACAGTCGAAGCTCAAGGTCCAGGCGGCCATCCAGGGCGACCTCGTGCGGGTGAGCGGAAAGGACCGCGACACGCTGCAAGACGTGATTCAGCACCTGA
>CAYRPT010000414.1:0-4614 GCA_964425895.1 uncultured Solibacteraceae bacterium
ATCTCCCGGATGCCGTTGTCGAGCCGGAGAACGGCGTCCAGCACACCATCGCCGTCCAGGTCGCCGAAAACCACCGCGAAACCGCCGTCCCGGATCGTGGGCTCGATCTCCATCACCACCGAGGTCGGGGGCGCCGCCGGCTCGACTCCCGCCCACTCCGACGGCGGGCCTTCCTGGCCGGACCGCACCGCACGAACCCTGTAGTACATCCGCCCTTTCGCGGGCGGCCCGGGATCCACAAACGTAGTCGTGCTCGTGATGGGGCCGGTAGTCACGCGTATCCCGGCGGCGTCCCGAACCGCCGAACGGTAGACGTGGAACCCGGTTTCGGCGCCGTCCTCGGGAAGCAACTGCCAGCTCAGGTACACCGCCCCGCCGCCCGCCGGCAGCGCGGCCAGCCTTCGGGGAACCCACCGGAAATGCGTGGAGCCCGCCGGTTCCCGTACGAGGCGGAATCCGATATCGGGGTGGCGGATGCCCGAGGAGGCCCCGCCGAAAACGCCGCAGCGGAGGTAGTACTCGCCGCGCGCCCACGATCCGCCCGCCAGACCGCTCTCCCGGGCGTTGACATCGGTGACGCGGTATACGAAACGGTTGGTAGCGAGGTCGGGATACTGGTCGACCATCTGCCACACATTTCCAGCCAGGTCCCGCAGACCCCAGCGGTTCGGGGGCGTCATCCCCGCCGGTTTGAGGAATTCGCGCCACTGTTCGAATGTGCGCGATCCTCCGGCGTCATAGTTCGCTTCAGCCGGTAGCGAATCTCCCCAAGGGTAGCGGGCGCTTGGATTCCCCGCGCGGGCCGAATACTCAAACTCACTCCGGGTCGGAAGCCGGTAGACGCGGCCCTCCCGGCGTGTGAGCCAGGCGGCGTAGGCAACGGCATCAAACCGGTTCACGAAGACCACCGGGTGGCCTTCGAGACCTGCGGGCGCCCGGCCATCCTTCCAGTGGAGCGGCGGCGGATGGCCGGAATCCCGGACAAACTCGGCGTATTCGGCGTTGGTCACTGGCGTGACTTGCATCTCGAAGGGATCCAGCCGTACCGAATCATCGCCGGGCATCACCCCGCCCGGAACGGCGGCATACCGGCCCGCCTCCGCGCCCGCCGGCAGAATACCCGCAAACAGCATTAGGAAGAATGCACGAACCATGGCGAGGGAAGCTTACCAGGACTCCGGCCCAAGCTGCAAACTCCGGCCCACTCGAAAGCCTGCGTGAGTCCCTTGAGGATCCGTCTGCCGCCTTGCGTTCTTCCGGGCGTGTACAGGCGTGGCCGGCAACGAGTACAGTAGGGGAGAACAGGATCTTCGTATATGAATAGACGTGATTTCACCAGACGAACCATGGCTTTCGGCGCGAGCGCACTGGCCGGTCCCGCCGGCGCTCAAGACCCCGAGTACTATCTGGAGGCGGCACGGAAACTACCCGCCACGCACTTCGATGTGGTGATCGCCGGAGGTGGAACCGCGGGCGTGGTGGCGGCGCTCGCGGCGGCGCGCCAGGGGGCGAAGACCGTGCTCCTCGAGAACAAGGGGTATACCGGCGGCGTTGCCGTGGAAGGCGGAACGGCGCTCCACAGCTTCTTCAACCTCTGGAAGGCGTTTCCCGGAGTGCCGAAGCGGCAGGTGGTCCGGGGCATCCCGCAGGAGATCGTCGACCGTCTCATGCGGATGGGCGGCTGCACCGGACATGCGGAAATGCTGGCCCACTACGATTACGACTCCGTCTGCACCGCCATCGACACCGAGATCTACAAGCTGGCCACCATGCAGATGCTCGACGAGGCGGGCGTCGCGGTATGGGTCAATACCTTCCTCGCGGGCGGAATCCGGTCCGGCTCGCGCCTTACCGGTGTGATCGCCGAAAGCCGTTCGGGCCGCGAAGCCATCTTCGCCAAGGCATTCGTCGATTGCACCGGCTACGGCGATCTGGCCGCGCATGCGGGCGCGAAGTTCACCGAGCCGAACGACTACGCGGTCGCCAACAGCATCGGTATCGGCAACGTCGACATCGAACGGATGGCCGAATTCCTCAAGTCCAAAAATACGCTGACGCAGCTCGCCCGTGGCCGGCGTAGCGGGAAGGACGATCAGATCGTCCGGCTGGGAGGCGAGTCGGTATCGTTCTCCGACGAGTTCAATGCCGAGGCGAGAAAACTCGGGCTGTCGATGATCACCACCACGACCCACGACAACTACTTCATGTTCATCAAGCTGAACCTGAAAATGCCCGTCAGCCCGACCAGCCGCAACGAGTCGGCCCGGGCTGAGTTGGAACTCCGCCGGCGCCAGTTCGAGGCGATCGGCCTGCTCAAGCGGTTTGTGCCCGGCTGCGAGCGCGCGTTCATCGCCCGGACCAGCCCCTCGTTCAGTATCCGCCGGGCGAGACTCATCACCTGCGACTACGACATCACGCTCTCCGACATCCTCAAAGCCAGGCATTTCGACGACGACGTTTTCGTCTACGGATTCCACGACTCCGCGCCGCGGCTCCAGGTCGGCGGCGGCGGCACCTACGGGATCCCGTACCGCGCCTTGCGGCCCGTTGGATTGGATAACCTGCTGGTCGCCGGAATGATGATCACCTCCGATCACGATGCGCACATGTCCACGCGCAACACCGTGAGTTGCATGGGTCAGGGTCAGGCGGCCGGCACCGCGGCCGCGCTGTGCGCGGCCGGCAACCGCGGCACGCGCGAACTGGCTTACTCCAACCTGCGCCGGGCGCTTGTCAAGGACAACGTTCACTTCGAGCAAACCTGACACCCTCCGCTCGGCCGGAACGTGGCGATGGAACGCCGCCGCTGAAATCAGTCACGTGAGGGATCCTCGCGGGCCGTGACCGCCCCCTACCCCGGGCCGCGGCGCGGAACTCGCGACGGAGGCGCGGAGAGAGTCGTTGACTTCAGTCACGCGAGCGCCTGCATGTTAATTGCGCAACAAATCAACATCTTAGAAAAAAACTCACGGAAATATTCTCAAGCTGGTCGTTACCTTTGGAGCAAGCCGGGCCATCAGGCCGGCAAGAAGGAGACTCAATTATGGACCAGCGGCCAACTCCGATTTGGCCCCTCACCGGTCTGTGGTACTAGTTTCCATCTAGGTACGATCCAGCGAGGACGCTGGAAGTGCTTTGTGCCGTCCACAGCGGCACGTTACCCCCAATAGCCCGCAAGCGGGCGGCCGGAGATACCGGCCTTCGACGGCAGGTTCTCCGGGGCCGCGGTCAATCCGCTCCCCCGGAAACCGCCGTGAACACTTAACCTTTTTTCGCGTGCTTCCGGACCAGCACGGCGAGGGCGATTGAGCGGATCTTGGTTTCCGGCGTCTCAGCCCGGGAGAGCAGGATCAGGGGAACCCGGGCTCCGACCACGATTCCGCCGGACTCGCCGCGCGCGAAATAGAGAATAGCCCGGTAGAGGATATTCGCCGCCTCAATATCAGGGGCGAGGAATATGTCCGTGTTCTCTACGATGGGGCTGTCGATGCCCTTGCATTCGGCCGCGAACCGGCTGAGCGGCGCATCGAGCGCGATGGGGCCGTCCAGGAAAGCCCCGGTGATCTGGCTGCGGCGGTTCATCGCGACCAGACCCGCGGCGTCGAGCGTCGCGGGCATGTCCGGATTGACCTGCTCCAGCGCGCAGAGGACGGCGAGATTCGGCTTGTCGATGCCGATCGCGTGCGCCACCTCGATGGCATTGCGGCAGAGCTCCGCTTTCTGGCTGAGGTCGGGAGCAATGTTGATGGCGGCGTCGGTCATCAACATCAGGCGGGTGAAGCCCGGCACTTGAAAAACGATGACCTGGCTCAGCAACCGGCCGGTGCGCAACCCGGTATCGCGGTCGAGAACGGCCCGGATGAGTTGGGCGGTGCCGATCTTCCCCTTCATCAGCAGGGAAGCGTTGCCATCGCGCACCATTCCCACGGCGAGGCGAGCGGCTTTATCGGCATCGGGTTCGTTCAGAACCTGGTGCGCGGGAAGACTGAAGCCGGCCTGGTCCGCCATTTCCCAGATTTTCCGCGCGTCACCGATCAGGATGCCCTCCGCCAGTCCGATTTCCTGAGCCTGCTTCAGGGCTTCGATACATTCGGCGCTGTGGCCGGCGGCCACGGCGATGCGAACCGGCCCCTGCTGGCGGGCCGCCTCGACGAGTTCATTCAAGTCGCGCAACATAGCCTGAAGTCCTCCACGGGCACGAGGGACCACCCCCTCGGCCGGGCGCCGCCGGGGTTGGCCCCATGACGGCACACCGGCCGCCGGCCGGTTCGCTAAACGAGGACCTCGTTCACGATCTCATCGAACTCCGCATCGGTCAGGAGGGCCTTGTTCTTCGTCGAAAGATCCTTGACGCGGCTCAAAATGAGGTTGGCCTGCTCCGGCGTGGCGGTCTTGCAGCGGCGCTCCAGGTGTTCCTCGATGTTGGCCAGGCCGGAGCCTTTTCCGAGCGCGATGTCTATGCCGGGCCGTCCCACCAGGCTGGGAGCGAACGGGATGTACTCGAGCGGTTCCTTGACCTTGCAGCGGCGATGGAACATGGTCACGATACCCGACTCGATGTTGTAGAGCCAATCGCCCACGATCGGCCGGTTGGCGGGGACCACGATGCCCGTC
>CAYRPT010000415.1:0-4603 GCA_964425895.1 uncultured Solibacteraceae bacterium
CTCGGAGACGCGCTGCTCTATTACTTCGCGGAGGCGGAGTCCGAACAAGCGAAGCGCAACGCGGTCACCAACGCGCTGGCGGGAGGAGTTGCTCTGGCGCTGCTGTCGGTGGCCGCCGGGCTGACGGCTTCCCGGCCGCTCAGCCTGTTGATTTTCGGCAGCCCCGAGTACGACCGGTTCTTCCTGATCGCATTCCTGGGTGTGGGCCTCGATTGTCCGGGGAGCGTCGGTTTCGCCTATTTGCGGGCGGTCGACAGGGCGCGCTCGTACACGGTGGTTTCGCTGCTCCGTCTCTTCGTGAACGCGGCCGCCGCGGTGGTGTTTCTGGCGGCGCTCCGCTGGGGCGTCGCGGCCATGTTGTGGGCTCATGTAACCGCGGCTTCGTTCACTCTGGTGCCCCCCGCTTGACTCTGCGTCTCGATACCGGATTGCTCCTCCAGCAGATGCGCTTCTCGTTGCCGATCAGTCTCGCCGGCGTGGGCCTGCTGTTCGTCCACTACGGCGACCGCTACTTCCTCCAGCGCAGCGTGAGCCTGGCCGAAATCGGCATCTACGCCGTGGCGTACAAATTGGGCATGACGGTCTCGTTCGTCGTGGCGCCGTTCCATGTTCACTGGCACGCCCAAATGTACAATGTGGTCCGCGCCCCTGGCGGATGGGCGGTCTATGAGCGGCTGCTCACCTACCTGCTCCTGGTGGTGGTGGCCGCGGCTCTTACGTTGTCCGTTTTCGCCGGGCCGATCCTGACGCTGCTGGCGGCGCCGGAGTACGCCTCCGCGGCCCGTTACGTGGGCTGGATCGCCGCAGCTTATGTGCTTCGCAGCCTGGCCGACCAGATCAAGAGCGTCTTCAACGTCTGCGGGAAGACCGGCTACCATCTGCACGTCGCCCTGGTCACGGTGGCGCTGTGCGCGATCTGCTACGCTGCGCTGATTCCGCGATTCGGTGTTTCCGGCGCCGTCGCCTCGACGGTGATCGCGTTCCTCGGTTACCTGGGGTTTACGTTCTGGCCGGCCCAGCGGCTGCGCCGCTGCCGGTTTGAATACAGGCGCATGGCCCACCTTTGTGCGGCGGCGGCCGTGCCGGCGCTCGTTACCGTTCTCTGGAGGCCGCACCACGACCTTGCCCAGGCAGCCTTGGGCGCGCTGGCCATGGGGCTCTGGATCGTCACACTGCTGGGGACGGGGTTCTTCCAGCGCCACGAGTTGGAGTCGCTCCGAAGCTGGATCTTGCAGGCCCGGCGGTCCTTGGCGACTCTATCGCTCGGATGAATCGCGCATCGCAGCCCGCGTGGAGCCGAGGCTGCGGAGCCGGGTCGCGATACCCTGGGCGCTGGTCATGGTCCGGGAAATCCCTGGCGCCGAGCGGAACTTTGCCGTAATCCCCGCGGGCGCCAGGCGGGCGGGGCCGCGTCCTGACCACAGTTTGGACGGGTGTGCGGACGGCGCCGGGGCCGGCGCCGCGATCGCCTCGGGCCCGGACGCCAGACGCATCTCGGCCACGCGCCAGGCGGAGGCGCAAAGCAAGAAGATGTAGACGAGGTCGATTCTCTGGACCGAGTAGAAGTTACTACCCACCGCGAAGACGATCAGCGGACCCTGGAGGGCGCGAGCGATCGCCGCCCGGTTCGGCGCGGCGTTCCGATGCTCGCGATAGGAACGCTCCAGCCGGTAGATGCCGTAGAAAAGCGCTCCGGCGTACAGCAGAAAAGCCAGCATGCCCGAATCCACCAGCATCTGGAGATAGCTGTTGTGCACCACGTGGCCGGACAGGTCCTCGGAATACTGCCGCAACAGAACGCTGTAATTGATGCCGCCAAAGCCCACGCCGAAGAGGGGATAGTCCAGCCACATGCTCAGAGCAGCCCGGGCATGAAGCATACGCGACATGGCTGAGGATTCCTCGGCCGGCGCCTGGAGCGTGCGCAGGCGATCGACGTAGAAATCCTGGGCGAGAAAGACGGCGCCGGTCAAGCACGCGCCGATCAACAGTGCGGCGATGAGTCTCTGCCGGGAGCGCAGCAGGACGAGCAGGATGCCGACCCCCAGCGCGATCGACCCGCCGCGCGAATTCGTCATGATCACGGCGGGGACGGTCAGCCCGGCCACGACGTAGGCGCCCACCCGGAAGGGAAAGCTGACCCCTGCGGAGGCGGCGTACCAGGCGGCCGGAAGCAACATCGCGCAAGCCAGGGCGACGAAATTGTTATCGGCCAACATCGGGCCGTAGCCCCGCTCGATCTCCACTCCCCCGTGCACCAGACCGTACAAGCCCCACTTGGCGGCCACAAAGCCCAGCGAACCCACGATCACCAGCAGCAGCTCGCGAACATGTTTCTCCGTGTGGACAAGCACGGGAATGAGCAACAGAATGGCGATCATTCGAATGAAAAAGCTGTACCGCGGCATGGCCAGCGCCGTGCTGTATGCGGCCAGCACGGAAAAGCCGATGGGGATCTGGAGCAGGAGAATCATCGGGCTGATGGGCTCGAGAAACAAATTGCGGAATTCGAACAGTTGGGCGAGCGAACCGAGGAGCAATGCGACCGCCATCAGCAAGGAGTAGTAGTTATCTTCCTGATCCACCCACGCCAGAACGTCCGGCCGCATCAGCCCGTACCAGAGATAGCCATAGAGTCCAAGGCGTGGACGGATCAGGGCGATGAGAGAGATCGCCACGACCACGAGGAGGAGCAGAATCTGTCGTATCGGCACGGCCGGCTTCTCTCCACCAGTCTAGCCCGGCCCGGGGACGTCCTCGCGGACAGGCCCGGCGGGCTGGCCGGACTCCGCGCCGGACCGCAGCGCAAAGATCATGTTGCTGCGCAGGCTCGCCAGGCGCGGATGGCGGCAGAGCCGGATCACCAGCAGCTCCAAGATCGCCAGCGGAGCGATGAGCGCGAAGGTCGCTGTGTCATCGAACAGTTCGAGGGCCTCGAGGCGGAGACCGGCGGCGCGGGCGGCCGCTTGGACCGCCTCCGGTGTATTGCAGCGGTACAGCGTGGGGAAGATGTCTTCCTCGGCACGCTGCTCGAGCAGCCGCGTGAGCGGATTCTTGAGGAACTCAGGGAAGCGGGCGGCGGCACGGACCTTGAAATTGCGCCGGTTCGGAGTGTGGACAAGAAAGACGCCCCCGGGCCGGAGAACGCGTCTGGCTTCGGCGAAGGCGGCCGGCGGGTTCGCCAGATGCTCGACCACCATGTTGGCGGTGACGATATCGAACACGCCGCCGGGGAAGGGAAGCTGCTCTGCCCGCGCCACCACAGGACGCGCGAGGTGACGGTGGCGGCGCAGGCTCATGCGGTCCGGATCCACGCCGACAAAAAGACCGCTGCGGGCGGTGACCTGGCGTTCCTCAGGCTCCATATAGGAGGCGAAGACCTGATGGCCACTCCCGAGGTCGAGCCACGCCGCGGACTTCGGGAGATGTCGGGCCAGGCGGTCGCAGTAGACCCGCTGGCTGCTGCGAAGACCGGGCGCCAGGCGGCGCTCCAGCCACCAGTAGATGCGGCGGCAAATCCGCTCGATGCGAGACGCCGCTTGCCGGCCGGCGGGCCGCATCATCGGCTTCGGCCGGTGCGCGGCGGCCTGACCGTACCCGGCCGTCCCCGCGAAGCCCCCCCGGAGGGTGAAGCAGGGCCGCCGGACGCGAAAGGCTGGAGGTGGATTTCGGTGAAGTTGCGGAACTCCTCGAGTGAGACAACGGTTCCGCCGCCTGCGTACTCGCCCGAGCCTGTCGCCGGAATGGAAAACGACGGCAGCACGCGAACGGACAGGCGCTCCGCTTTGGTCCGGTCACTCGCGTAAACGCCGTTGGCCGCCGTTCCAACGGCCAGCGTAAACGTGTTGGGCGAGGGCACGGCGATCACCGGATGATATCGATGGGGGTCGCGCATCCCCAGCCTATCGTCCGGCGAGCCGTAAACGTGGACTACCTGGCCGGGCACGAGTCCGTGCGGCACCGTCAGCTCAACCGTTGCCAAGCCGTTATCGACGGAGATCCGCTTGAGTCCGGAATCGAGAAACCAGATCGGCGCCGGACGATTCGTCACCGGAGCGCCGTTGCTATTGGCCGCCGTATTCCCCTGAACGCCCTGGATGCGCACCCGGTCTCCGTCGCGGGCCAGCGTCTGGGTCAGCGTGGTTACGACAATCGGCTTGATTCCGGCGCCGCTCACTCCCACCACGCCCATGTGCGGCCGGATACCGATCCAGATATCGTCCTGTTCCTCCATCGGCTCCGACGTCCACAGAAGCGTGCTATAGGCGCTGTTCAGGGATTTCAGAACGCCGCCGGGCGTTCCGCCGGAGAAGCCGGCCGTCTTAAGGCCCTCGCGCGTCGAGTAGCGGAATTCGTACTCTGTCGTGGCCATCTTGGGGGCGGCGAACGTGACCTCGTATCCCGGACCGCGACCGTTGAATCGCCGGGGAGACCAGACGGCCGTGATCGAAGCGACGTAGCCGTCGGGTTCGCCTTCCTCGCTGCCCATGATGATGGGCGCCATCCGCACCACCTGGCCGGAAAAGTCCCGCTGGTCGAACACGGTGTCGAAATAGAAGTAGGTCAGGTTGGGAAGGTAGGGCGCACGGCGTCCGTCCCAGCC
>CAYRPT010000416.1:0-4592 GCA_964425895.1 uncultured Solibacteraceae bacterium
TTTGCTTGTAGACCGTGGTGTTGGTGCACACCTTGAAGCCAGCAGCTTTGGCGGCCCGGATCCCCTCGATCGCCAGGCGGAAGACGCCCTCCCGTTCCACCGCCAGATCATGGGTCTTCTCCATCCCGTCTAGGTGGACGTTGAAGAACAACCGGGCGTCCGGGCGGTATTCCTGGAGTTTCCGGGTCAAGAACATTCCGTTGGTGCAGAGGTAGATGTGCCGGCCGCGCTCGAGAATCCGGGCGGTAAGCTCGCCCATTTCCGGGTGAAGCAAGGGCTCGCCGCCGCAAATGGAGACGACCGGCGCGCCGCACTCGTCGACCGCGTGCAGGCACTGGGCGACACTGAGGCGCTCGGCAATCGTGGACTCGTACTCGCGGATGCGGCCGCAGCCGGTGCAGGTGAGGTTGCAGGCGTGCAGTGGCTCGAGCATCAGCACCAGCGGGAAACGCCTGTGAATCATCGGGTGCGGGGTTCGACGGCCGTTCGAGGCCGAATGGAGAATACGGAACGGATTGGCGGCGCTGTTCGCTTCGCTTCGATCCTGATGCCACTCCGGGCGGGGCCACAGCTTGTTCTTGGCGATGTAGGCGGCCAGGCCGGCAGTCATCGATAAGGGAAATCTCATCTATGTCATCCTTCGCGCCAGGGGCGCGGCTTTGACGTGTTCGGCCAGCGCCAACAACGGGAAGCAGGTCGCACTGACGGCGCTTGTCAAGGCAACAACGCCAGGAATTCCCGGGAGGTTCGACCCGCGGTCGCGCCAGTTCCCGTCGGGCTGCTGGGCGGACACCAGGTGTTCCACGCCACGCCCGACGCTGTCGCTGGTAACATCGCCGGCGGCGAGGAGGCCGAGCAGCGCCCAAGCCGTTTGGGACGGAGTGCCGGGCAGCGGCACGTATTCCGAAGTTCCATCGGCCTCGCCCCATCCGCCGTCGGAGTTCTGAATCGAACGAATCCATTCCGCCGCCCGAAGCACGTAGGCTTCGCGGTCGTCGACGCCGGCCGCGCGCAGGCCGCGCAATGCCCGGAATGTTGCGTACAGGCGATTCGCTCCCCACCCGCCCGGCCAACTCCCTTCCGGTTCTTGCGATTCGATTAGGAACCGAATACCCCGCCGCACTGGCTCGTCAGCGCCCGACAACCCGCACGAGCACAGTGCTTCGAGGACGAGACCGGTGACATCCGGAGCCGAGGGGTCGAGGACTGGGGCGGACTCGCGGAAGCGGGACGGAGCGGGCGGAGTCTCGAGACCGATATCGAAGACCGGCCATCCGCCGCCGCGGCCCTGCGCACCGGCGAGCCCTTGCGTTACGCGGTGAATCGCTTCCCGGCGCGGCCTTGCCCCGGCGGCCAGGGCGTGTTGGAGAGCGAGCAGCACGATCGACGCCGCTACGACGCTGCCGCCAACGTCCTGTGCCGCGAGCCAGTCCACGGTGTTTTCCAGTTCGACGCCGCTCACCAGTCCGGATTGAAGGAGCGCCGTGGCGGCGAGGGCCGTGTCATGCACGGGGCTCAAGATCCGCTGGTCAACAGGCGCCGGGCCGGCTCCGGGGAGCATCTCGTGCGAGCGGCGTTCGAGTTCGACGCGCGTGGGCGTGCCGGTAGGACAGCCTAGGGCATCGAGAGCCATCATCATGTACATCGCAGCCGGATTGCCGGCCGCAAGGCAATCCGGAATCCTCGCGTTCTGGATCAACCAGGTCTCGGCAGCCCGCGCAGCTTGAGCGCCAGGGGACTGCGGCCGGAGCCAACGGCCGAGTTTCTCCAAGATGCCGAACCGCGATCCAGTGGAACGCTCCTGAAATGTTCCGGAGGGTGTGGCGCCGGTAAAGAGCTCGTGAGCATTGCAACCGGGGGGAACGGGGCGAGCGGCGGCGCGGGACCGGAGGGCCGCCAGTGAAAGGACGATGGTTCGGCTCCACGATTCGGCTGGACCAGCGAAGCCGATGGCAACCGGCAAACCGGCGCGCGTAAGAGCGCCGGATTCGGTCCGGCCGACTCCGAACAAACCGAGCGTGGCGCTGGTAAGCACATCGATCGCCTCCAGACCCCCGAGAGCAAGAATGCGATCCCTCGCAGCCCGCATGCGCGGATCTTCGGGATCAAGGCCGCCGAGCTTGAGAGCGCAGTAGGCCCTGACGGTCCCGGCCAGCCCCGCGGGTCCGCCTCGAACCAAAGGAAAGCCTCCGTCGGCTGCCTGGCGGCCCAGGATAGAGTGCACCGCGCGCCGGACAAGATCCGGACGGGGCGCATGGAGCCCTCCCTTCTCGGAGGGGTGGAGCCACCACTGGAGCAGGACGTAGTCGGCGTCGGGCGCGTAGCTTGCCGTCCACTCGCCGTCCCAGAAGCCTTCCGCGCGGCGCCCGGCCAGCAGCGGCGCCCGAGCACGGCCGATGGCCCGCGGCCCCGAGCGGAGAACGCCCAACGCCGGAACGGAAGTGCTCATGGCGCGGCGATGTGGATCAGCTTGCGGGAGGCTTGGGGCCGCGCGGCCGGGAGAGCGAAGTGTACATCCTCCTCGCGAACGGTCCATTCTTCCGAGTGCTCGAAGCCATAACGACGGAGCGTCGCGAGCAGTTCCTGGACCAAGTGCTCCGGCGCGGAGGCGCCGGCGGTCACGCCCACCAGACGAACACTGTCGAGCCAGCGAGGATCAATCTCACTGGCGTCATCAATGAGGTGAGATCGGGCGCCTGCGTTCTCGGCGACCTCGACCAGGCGGCGCGAGTTGGAGCTGTTCTTCGACCCGATCACCAGCACAAGATCGCATCGCGGAGCAACTTCCTTGACGGCCTCCTGACGGTTCTGGGTGGCGTAGCAGATGTCGGAGGCCGGCGGGCCTTCGATGGCCGGAAAACGCTCCCTCAGCCGCCGGATGATCCCGGCGGTCTCATCGAGGCTCAGCGTGGTCTGCGTCAGGTACGAGATCCGGGTGGGGTCGGCGGCAACGAGTTGATCCACATCCTCTTCGCTCGAAACGACGATCGTCGCGTGGGGCGCCTCTCCCAGAGTTCCGATCACCTCGTCGTGATCGTGATGTCCGATCAGCACGATGGTGTGGCCGGCGCGGGCGAAGCGCACGGCTTCGAGATGGACCTTGGTCACCAACGGACAAGTGGCGTCAATCACCTGAAGGTTTCGCTCCTCGGCTTCGCGCCGGACCTGCGGGGAGACGCCATGGGCACTGAAAACCACGCGGGAGCCGTTAGGTGCTTCGGACAATTCGTCCACGAAGACGGCGCCGGCGGCTCGCAACTCCTCCACGACGTGGCGGTTATGGACGATTTCCTTGCGCACGTAGACGGGTGGACCGAATGTTTCGAGCGCGATGCGAACGATGTCGATCGCACGCACGACGCCCGCACAGAAACCTCTCGGATTCAGTAAGATAACGCGCTTGTGCAAGGGCCCCTCCGCCCCGCCAGCCAGATGGCTCATGATTTCTAATTATACCAGCGGCATGCCGGCTTCCGAGGGGGTTCGGCCGGCTCCCCGGTGTGGCGGCGGCCCAGCAGCCCGTGGCAGAAGTCGGTACCGGCTTGTCAGAATGCCTGTAAGCTCTTGATTTGCCGTTCGGTCGGATCGACTTCGAGACTTCTACCACGGGGGCCCAGGCCAGGCGCTACTCGCGCTCGCGTTGGTGGAGGAAGACGCACTCGGCGAGCCGGGGGCCGGACCCGTCATCGTAGGTGAAGCGGTTCGGGGAGAACTCACCGCCGGCGCGGGTCCGCCCGTTCCACAAAGAGGCCCCCGCGAAGTCGCCGTCCCGGCGGAGGGCATAGAAGCTGATGTCAAACCGTTCAAGCCGCTGACGGTCATCACCGTAGTTCCGGGAGATCCTCTTGAGGCAATCGAGCACGGCCTCCCTGGCGGACATGCCTCGCCGCATGTTCTCGACCACCGTGTGCGCTCCGACCACGCGAATGTTCTCTTCGCCGCGTCCGGTGGAGCCGGCGGCGCCGACATCCTGGTCGACAAAGAGCCCCGCTCCGATAATCGGCGAATCCCCAACACGCCCCGGGATCTTCCACGCCAGGCCGCTGGTGGTCGTCACGCCGGACATTTCGCCGCGGGCGTTGAGAGCGAGGCAGTTGATGGTGCCGGTGGGGGGATCCCCGATCACGTCGCGCGCCCATGCCAGCAGCTTCGCGCCGGCATCCGGGAAATGGCGGCGGAGACGCGCCTGCGGCGTAGTGTCCGGGGGAGCATTGAGCCCGGGCCCCCAGTTGCTGTGCCCGCGGGAGTCCCGCTGGGACTCCTTCCAGGCCAGCCAGGCGCGACGGGCGCGGTCGGTCAGCAGATCCTCTTCGCGGAATCCGTGAGCCTTGGCGAACCGAAGGGCGCCCTCGCCGACCAGCATGATATGGTCGGTGCGCTCCATGACGAGGCGCGCGACCCGGGAAGGAGTCCTGATGCCGCGCAGCGACGCTACCGAACCGCAGCGGCGCGTCGGACCGTGCATGACGGAAGCGTCGAGCTCGACCACCCCGTCTTCGTTTGGCAGCCCGCCGTAGCCGACCGAGGTGTCCTCGGGGTCCTCCTCGACGATGTTCACACCGGCGATCACGGCGTCGAGGGTGTCGCCGCCG
>CAYRPT010000417.1:0-4587 GCA_964425895.1 uncultured Solibacteraceae bacterium
AACAGGAGCCTGCCTGGGCCCGGGCTCCTGCTATGCTGTGAGGTTTGCGGACCTGGCGGCTGCGCGTGGTTTGCAGGTTTTGGGCGCTAAACGCGCGCCTCGGCGCCTCCGGCGCAGAGGCCACACGTCATTGATAAAGGGAACATTCACCAATGTTCCTTGGAGAGAGCAGGGGCGCGGGGGAGGATACCCATGAGTGAAGCGAGAACGTTCGGCGGCGAGCGGGGCTACATTGGGCCGTTTGTCCACCTCGTGGACAACTGGATCAGCAAGATCGGCCTGGTGTTGCTGACCACCGCGGTGGTCGCATTTTTCTTCCTGCTGCCCGTGGAAATGAGCGAGGGAGCCTCCCATCCTTACCTGGGCATCCTGTTCTTCGTATTCCTGCCCTCGATGTTCTTCCTGGGCCTCGTCCTGGTCCCCATAGGAATCGTCCGGAAACGGAAGCGCGAACAGCGCGCGGGCATGATCCCCACGGAGATGCCGCATCTGGACTGGCGGAACGCCGAACTGCGCCGGCTGGTGAAGTTGATCGGCATCGCTACCGCGGCCAACGTGATCGTCGGCGGGTACTACACGAATGCCGCCGTCCACTACATGGACTCGGCCAAGTTCTGCGGGACCGCCTGCCATGTGATGACGCCGGAGTTCACCGCCTACCAGGACTCTCCGCACGTCAACGTGCCCTGCATCGACTGCCACGTGGGCACCGGCGCCCGTGCGTATGTCGAAAGCAAGATGCGCGGGGCGGGCCAGCTCGTCGCGTTGGTGTTGGACAACTACGAGCGTCCGATTCCGACGCCCGTTCATACGCTCCGCCCCGCCCGGGATACCTGCGAGAAGTGCCATTGGCCTCAGAAGTTCGGCGGCTACCGTCTCGACGTGATCGAAAAGTTCGCCGAGGATGAGGCGAACACCCCGTCGAAGTCCGTCCTCGTCATGCGGATCGGCGGGGGCTCCATGACCGCCGGCATTCATGGCTTTCACATGAAGCCCGGGGTCCAGATTGCGTATGCGGCGACGCCGGACCGTCAAGAGATCCCCTGGGTACGCTACACGGACCCCGAGGGGACGGTGACCGAGTACGCAGTGGAAGGTTGGAGCGCCGAAAAGGCGGCGCAGTACGAGCTCCGCGAGATGGACTGCCTCGATTGCCACACCCGGCCCTCCCACAAGTTCCAGCTCGCCGATCGCGCGATTGACGAAGCCATCAGCCTCGGGCAAATCGACCGCTCGCTGCCGTGGGCGAACAAGAAGGCGCTGGAGATCCTCCAGGCCGAGTACGCCAGCACGGCGGAGGCCGAGCGTGCCATCCCCGAAGCGTTCAGCGGCTTCTATCAACGGGAGCACCCCGAAGTTTACGCGGCCCGAAAACAGGCCATCGAAGGTTCTGCGCGGAACCTGCTCGCCGTCTACAAGCGGAATGTCTTCCCTGAGATGAAGGTCACCTGGGGCGCGTATCCCGACCACATCGGGCACACGGACTTCCCCGGATGCTTTCGCTGCCACGACGATCTCCACGCGAGCTCCGGCGGCAAATCCATTTCCCAGGACTGCTCGGCATGCCATGAGCTCCTCGCCATGGAAGAGTCCGACCCGGAGATCCTCTCCCGCCTCGGCATTCAGCCGTAGACGGCGCCGCGCTCCGGCTCGGCTGCGGCGCAGCGGCGCCCGCCGCGCGCAACCCGGCGGCAGGCGCGCCCGGGAAAAGATTACAATGGCCAGCGAAACGGGACGGTAGACCAGTGCATCGGCCCACGCGGCGGACGATTCTAGGCGGGCTGGCGGCCGCGCCGGCGATTCTCAAGCTCACCGGCTGCGGCGGCGCTCCCAAGCGGCCCAACATCCTGTTCGCCATCTCGGACGACCAGTCGTTTCCCCATACGAGCGCCGCGGGCGACCCGGTGGTGAAGACGCCCGCATTCGATCGCATCGCCGAGCGGGGCGTGTTATTCACCAACGCGATCACCGGCTCGCCCGGTAGCGCGCCCTCACGGGCGGCCATCCTCACCGGACGCGGCCCCTGGCAGTTGGAGGAGGCCGGGACCCATGCCAGCTACTTCCCCACCAGGTTCGAGGTCTATCCGGATTTGCTCGCCAAAGTTGGTTATCACGTCGGCCTCACGGGCAAGGGAGCCGGGCCGGCCAACTTCGAGGGCTGGCCCCACAACCCCGCGGGGCCGGCGTTCCAGAAGCGGGAAACCTCCGAAGCTCCCGGCGGTATCCAGAAAACCGATTACGCCGCGAACTTCGCGGACTTCCTGGCGGCCCGTCCCGCCGGCCGGCCTTTCTGTTTCTGGTACGGCGGCAGCGAGCCACACCGTGCCTTCCGCGAAGGCAGCGGGCTCGATTCCGGCAAGAAGCTCCACGACGCCGTCGTCCCGCCGTTCCTGCCGGACTGCGACATCGTCCGCAGTGACCTGCTGGACTACTACTTTGAGATTGAGTGGTTTGACCGCCAGCTCGGACGTATCCTGTCTACCTTGGAGGCGGCCGGTGAGCTGGAAAACACGCTCGTCGTCGTGACCTCCGACAACGGCATGGCGTTCCCGCGAGCCAAAGCGACGATGTACGAGTACGGCATCCATCTTCCGCTGGCCGTTTCGTGGCCGGCGGCGTTCCGCGGCGGCCGGAAGGTGGATGACCTTGTCAGCTTCGTGGACTTCGCGCCTACGTTTCTCGAAGCCGCCGGCCTCTCCATCCCACCGGCCATGACGGGGCGCAGCCTTCTCGGCGTGCTGCGCAGCGAGAAGGCCGGGATCGTTGATGTATCCCGGTCGAGCGCCTTGTCCGGCCGTGAGCGGCACTCCCACTCCCGTCGCGACAATCTCGGATACCCCGCCCGCGCCCTGCGCACCCACGAGTACCTGTATATCCGCAACTTCGCGCCGGAGCGCTACCCCGCGGGAGATCCGCCCGGCTATCACGATATCGACGATGGCCCCACGAAGAGGTATCTTCTCGAGCACCAGGGCGAAGGCGGCGTCGGCGAACTGTTCGAGCTGACCTGCGGCCGGAGCCCCGCCGAGCAGCTTTACGATATCCGCAACGATCCCGGCTGCCTGACGGATCTGGCCGGCTCGGCCGGGCACGCCCGGGTGAAACAGACGCTGCGAAAGGAACTCGAAGATACACTGCGGTCTCAAGGCGATCCCCGGATGACCGGAAACGGCGACCTGTGGGAGAGCTATCCACGCTTCAGCCCGATGCGTCCGCAGTTGGGGGGCTTCGCCGAGCAGGGGAAGTACAATCCAGCTTTCCAACGGAAGTAGCTGGAGAAAGCGAGGACACCGCAATGCCTAGGAATTCGCCTTCGTCCCGAAGAGTGGACGTGCCTGGCCTGCGCCGACGCCGTTATCTTCTGCGATTGGCCGGCCTGGGGCTCGCGGCTCTGGTGACGGGCGCCTGTGGTCCCGGAGTCGAAGTGGCCGTCTGGCCGGTCGACTCGCTCGAGAAGGTCTTTCCGGATACGCCTCCGGGGGCCGCCGGGCCCGCGAAGGTGCGCGCCGCGCGGAACGAGTATGTCAACGCCCAACTCGCCGTGCGGGCCGGCCAGCCGGTCGAGGAACTGAACGTCGAGGCATCGCCGCCGAGGCTGGGTGGTCGAACGCTGCCGCGCACGGTGCGGTGGGTGGACTATGTGACGGTGCGCTCGAACCCTCCCAAGACGCCTCCCGAGGAACTGGTGCGCCCGGCGCCGGGACCCTTCCCCGACCCGCTCCGCGAATCGTTCCCCTTTTCCTTGAAGGCCGGCGAGACGCACGTCATCTGGGTCACCGTGTTCGTTCCCGCGGAGACGCCTCCGGGACGTTATTCCGCTTCCGTGAAGATCCTCTCGGCAAGCCGGACCGTCCAGGAGACGCCCCTGGAGGTTACGGTGACCGAGGCCGCCGTTCCCGCCGAGCCCGGCTTGCATGTAACGAACTGGCTCAGTCTCAATGACGGAAATCTGGGCCGCTTCTACAACACCGAGGAGTACTCGGACGCCTATTGGAGCGTGATCTCCAACCTCGCCCGCGTCATGGCCGAGCACCGGCAGAGCGTCATTCTGACGCCCGTGGTGGCGCTGGCGCAGCCGGCGTACCGGGATGGCAAGGTCATCTACGACTTCTCGCGCCTCGACCGTTGGGTACGGACGTTCGACGAAGCGGGCGTCAACGGGTTGATCGAGGGCGGCCACCTGCTCAGCCGGCGCTCCGGATACGATACGCCCGTCGTCGTACCGTCCTGGTTCCCGGAGTACGGCAAGTTCCTCCAGGAACCGCTGGCCCCGGAGGATCCGCGCGCCCGGCAGTTCATGGACGGATTTCTGCCCGCGCTCTATTCCCACATCGGGCAGCGCGGGTGGAAAGACCGCTACATCCAGCACGTTCTTGACGAGCCGCACGGCGACGAGCCCGCCGTCTACGAACGCTTCGCGCGCCTCGTCCGCCGTCACATGCCGGGCATCCGCACCGTCGACGCCATCGATCTGAGCGACGAGCTTCCCTTCATGGACAAGTACCTCGATATCTGGGTCCCCGTCCTCGGGCGGTTCGACGATGGAGCGCGGGGAAAACAGGCGTGAGAAGCCGCCCATCGGGCTGA
>CAYRPT010000418.1:0-4586 GCA_964425895.1 uncultured Solibacteraceae bacterium
GGGCTGGGTTTGCGCGGCCGGCCCGGATCAGTTTGAGGAACTGCTGCGGGGCGGTCTGCTGGCTCTCCAGCGCAACGACCTCGCCTCGGCCCGGGACCAACTTGCCAAGGCCTCGTTATTGCGGCCGGACGATCCCCGCGTCTGGTTGGGCATCGCTCAAGCGCGGGCGCGGTCGGGGGACAAGCAACAGGGCGACGAGGCGGCGGCGCGGGCAGCGAAGCTTGGGAGCGGCGATCCGATCGTCCAGCACGGACTGGCCTTGTATTACGCCAACACCGGCGACCTGCCGCGGGCCGCCGACTACGAGGCGCGCTTCGCCGGCGCCACGGGCGATCCGGAAGCGCTCGAGCGGGCGGCCTCGCTGTACCTTGAGGCCGGCAACGCCGGGCGGGCGATCGAACTGGCGCGGCTGGGACTGGCGCGGGGGAACCGGGCGTCGCTCCAGAATGTGCTGGGGAAGGCTCAGGAAGCCGCGGGCGACTCGGCTGCGGCGATCCTGGCGCTTCAGGAGGCGATCCGGTTGAATCCTTACGAGGAAGCTTATTACTTCGATCTGGCGCAAGTGCTGATGGTTCACCATAACTTCGACGTGGCGATTCAGGTGCTGGAGTCGTCGAAGCGCGTCATCGCAAAAAGTCCCCAGTTGGAGTTGGCCCTCGGTGTCGCCTACTACGGCCAGCGGCGGTTCGCGGACGCGGTGGACTCGTTCCTGAGGACCATCGATCTTGGCCCGGATATCCAGCAGCCGTACGTGTACCTGGCCCGCATCCTTGACGACGCCCGTGAGCGTATCAAGGAAGTGCGGGCGCGTTTCGAGGCCTACTACGAGGCCCATGCTGGTGGCGCGCTCGGTCCCTATCTGGTGGCGAAGGCGATCATTGCCGAACTGCCGCCGGGCGGCTTCCCGGAAGAGGCGCGGCGCGCCGAAGAGCTTCTGCGGCTCTCCGTTCAGCGCAACGGCGAGCCCTGGGAGCCCCACTTCCTTCTTGGCTCGCTGCTCGAACGCAAGGGCGAGTTGACCGAGGCGGAGGCGGTGCTGCGGCGGAGCATCGAGCGAAGCCCGGCCCATCCGGCGCCTCATCTTCCACTCGCCCGCGTCTACCTGCGCCTGGGCCGCAAGGAGGACGCCGCCCGGGAGCGCGACCTGTTCAAAGAGCTGACGCAGAAGCAGGAGTTCGCCGTTCAGGAACAGGCGGCGAGCATGAAGCGCCTGAAGCTGACAGTCCAATGAGCAGGCTCTCGCGCCGCCGGTTTGTTGGAGCCGCAACCGTCTCGTGGTGGGCGGCGTCCCGCCCGCGCGTCGCGTGCGCCGCCCGCTTCCCGGTGCAGTTCCGGAATGAACCGCGATACGCGGCGGTGATGCGATTCGCCGATCCGGGCGCCGATGAGTTCGCGGACGAGAAGCTCGCGTTCGAGATTGAAGCGCGGTTGCGGGTGGCGGCGGCCGAAGGGAGTCTTCCGCTGGCGCCCGGCTGCCGGGGAACCTCTCCGGCGCCCCGTGAGTATCGTGACATCGCGCCGGGAGTGCGGGCGGCGGTGTTCGGGCAAGGTGGCGACATCGCCGCCGGGTGGCGTGAATGGCGAAGCTTGCTGGGGACTATCCGCAGCGCGCGGTTCTACCGGCTGCCGGGCAGCCTCGTGCGCTTCGACGTGCGCAGCGCTCGCGACGGCCGCCTGGAGCACCGGGTCGGGACATGGAGGCAGGAATGGGAGCAGGGCGCGATCACGCTCTTCGAGCCGGTCGAGGAGATCCTCACCTATGCGAGCGAACCGTGGTTTCGCGACGTGACGGGCTTTGTCTTCGAGGGGGAGCCGACGTTTTCCGGGCAGCTTGTCCGCGGCGTACCCTATTGGCGCTCCTGCCTGGACCCCGCGTGCGGCATCGATCTCTATGGTGAAAACGGCATCGCCGCGGGTGACGTCGACGGCGACGGGGAGGACGAGATCTACGTTTGCCAGCCGGGCGGCCTGCCCAACCGGCTCTATAAGCGGGACAAGCAAGGCCGGTTCCGCGACATCTCCCGGACGGCCGGCGTCGACATCCTGGACGACACTGCGAGCGCGTTGTTCGTGGACCTGCGGAACTCGGGCGCACAAGATCTAGTGGTGGTGCGGTCGGGCGGCCCGCTGCTGTTTCTGAACGACGGCGCCGGCCGCTTCACCTTTGCCCCGGATGTCTTCCGATTCGCCACGGATCCGCAGGGCTCGTTTACCAGCGTCGCCGCGGCCGACTTAGACCGCGACGGGCGAGTCGATATCTTCTTCTGCTGCTATCTCTTCTATCAAAGCGAGGCCCAGTACCGATACCCGGTCCCCTACCACGACGCCCGGAACGGCCCCCCGAACTTCCTGTTTCGCAACCGGCTGAACGAATCCCCGGCTTACTTTGAGGACGTTACCGCGGCCAGCGGTATGAATCACCACAACACGCACTACAGTTTCGCGGCCACGTGGTGCGACTACAACGGCGATGGCTGGCCCGATCTTTACGTCACCAACGACTTCGGCCGCAACAACCTATACCGCAACACCGGGGGGCGCTTCTCCGATGTCGCCGAGGAGGCGGGCGTGGTGGATCTCGGCCCCGGCATGAGCGCTGCGTGGCTCGACTACGATGGCGACGGACGCCCGGACCTGCTAGTGTCCAACATGTGGAGCGCGTGCGGGCAGCGCGTGGTGAACGACCCGGCGTTCGGCGTGGTCCGCCAGGATCGGTCCTTGCTCGCTGCCTATCAGCGCCACGTCAAGGGCGATTCCTTGTATCACAACAACGGTGACGGGACCTTCACCTACACGGGCGACCGCGAGGGTATCGAGATCGTTCCGTGGTCGTGGTCCTGTGAAGGCTGCGATTTCGACAACGACGGAACGCCGGAGATCTACATCGCCTGCGGCATGCTGACCAACAACAGCAGCGCCGACTTGATGAGCTTTTTCTACCGGCATGTCGTGGGCAAGTCGCCGCCGCGTTTCGCCGCCGCCGCGGACTACGAAGATGGGTGGGACGCGATCAACCAGTTGGTCCGGCAGGAATATAGTTGGGCGGGCTCGGAGACAAACGTCCTGTTCGCCCGCCGGGCCGGGCGCTATTACGATTTCTCCGGGGTGAGTGGGGCGGACCACGCCGAGGACAGCCGCGCCTTCGCCATTACGGATATCGACGGCGATGGGAATCTGGACCTGATCCTGAAGAGCCGATTGGGGCCGCAGGTGCGAGTGCTGCAAAACGTTTGCGGCACCGGGCGAAGCGTGATTGTGCTCTCTCTGCGGGGAACGAAATCGAACCGGGACGCGATCGGCGCCCGTGTGGAAGTGGACGGGCAGGTGAAGTGGCTGGCTGCCGGCTCGGCCTACGTTTCGCAGCATACCAAGCGGCTGCACTTCGGCCTCGGTGACCGCGGCCGCGCCGAAAGTGTACGGGTTCACTGGCCTTCGGGGGAGACGCAGGAACTTCCGGCGCTCCCCGCGGGGTTCCTTTACGAGATCACCGAAGGGAGTGGCGACGTACGCTCCCATCCGCTCCGCCCGCGGCCGGAGTGGCCCGCGAATGTTCCGTTCGCGGTGGAGAACGATGCGCGGCTGCGGACCACATGGCTCTGGGAGCCGGTGCCGCTGCCCGAGAAGCGAGGCGGTCCGGCGATCCTCGTGTTGCATGCGGGGGAGTCTCTGCCGCGCCTGCCGGTGAATGCGGAGGCTGTGGATATGCGGCAGGCGCCGGCCGACCTGGCGGCGGCTTACGCCGTGCTGCGCCGGTATCTGTTCGACTACCGGACGGATCTGGAGACCCCGCTCTGGACGCTGATCGACCGTGCGGGCCGGGTCCGGAAAATCTACGCGGAAGCCCCCGGCGACGCCACGGCGGCGTCGGATCTGCGATTGGCGGACAGCCCCGTGCCGGAACGGCGTGCTCTGCCCTTCGACGGTTTCTATACGACGAACCCCCGCCGCGATTACTATAAGTTCGGCGGGGCGCTTCTCCAGGCGGGCTATCCGGGGCGTGCGCTCCCGTATCTGGAAGAGGCTCTGCGGCGGGCGCCCGACAATGCGATCAACCATCTGACGCTCGGGCAGGTCTTGCTCCAGTTGGGCCGGGCGGAGGAGGCGCGGCCGCACTTCGAATTCACGGTGAAGAACCGGCCGCAATCGCCTGAGGCTTGGAACAATCTGGGCGGTGTTGCGATGGCCGGGGGCGACGCACGGGCGGCGCTCGGCTACTTTCTCAAAGCTTTGGAGATCCGGTCCGATTCACCCTACGCGCTGGTGAATGCCGGGCAGGCTTACGCCAAGCTGGGAGATGCGGCGGCGGCGGAGAAGATGCTCCGCCGGGCTCTCGAGGTCGACCCGCGGGACGCCGACGCGGCGAATCAACTGGGGTTGCTGCTGGCGAAGTCGGGGCGGCTGGAGGAGGGCAAGCGGCTCTTTCAACGGGCGATCGAAATCGATCGAGCCCATACCGGCGCCATCAACAACCTCGGCGTGCTCTATGTGAACCTGAAACAGCCGGAGGAAGCGATCGCGGCGTTCGAGTATGGTATCCAGGCGGCGCCGGAAAGCGAGATGATGTACATGAACCTGGCGCGCGTGCA
>CAYRPT010000419.1:0-2279 GCA_964425895.1 uncultured Solibacteraceae bacterium
CCTTCCACAACTTCGAGCTCGGCACGAACTGCCGCGCCTGGTTGTTCAAGATCCTCTTTTACACCATCAGCCACCACCGCCGCCGGGCGTTCCGCTTCCCCCTCCTGGGCAGTGGAGAAAAGCCCATCGAGGACTCTTTATGCTCCACGCCTTCTGTGCCGGAACAGCTCACCGACAAGGAGATCCTCGCGGCCCTGGACCGGATTCCCGGGGACTTCCGGAGCGTGGTCTTGCTGGCCGATGTCGAGGAGTTCGCCTACAAGGAGATCGCCGATATCCTGGAGATTCCCATCGGAACGGTGATGTCAAGGCTGAGCCGCGGCCGGCGCCTCCTGCGCGGCCAGTTGGCCGGCGTGGCGAGGTCGTACGGAATCCTGAGAACAGGGGAAAGGAGTGTGGCATGACAGACCGAAGGCCGTACGAATGCGAAGCCGTTCTTCAATATTTCGACACGCAGACCGGCAATGAGCCGCCCGCGGAAATCGACGCCGGCGCGCTGCGGCACATTGAAGCCTGCCCGGACTGCTCAGCCGAACTTGACCGCCGGGCGGCGCTTCGCCTCCGTGTCAAGCAGGCGGTCCAGGCCACTGCGGCCGCCGGAGCGGACATCGAGTCCCGGATCCGTTCCAGCCTCCGCCGCGAACAGGAGGAGGAGCCCTTCCGCCAGCCCTGGAACCGCGCCCTGCTGCGGGTGGCAGCGATGATCGCCGTCTGCTTCGGTGTCTGGGTGCTTTACGAGGTCGGCCGCGTCCGCCTGGTCACTGCCAGCCAGGACCTTTACATCCAGGCCCTGCAATCCCGCGTCGGAAACATCTTCGGCGCCGGTCTGGGAGACCACCTCCACTGCGCCCGCTTCCGCCAGTTCCCGGCGCAGGCGCCCGCCTACGAGGAACTGCTGCACGAAATGGGGCCCGAACTGTCCGCGTTGGCGCCGCTGGTCAAGGCCCGCATCCCCGAGGAGTTCGAAATCGTCATGGCGCACCGCTGCGCCTATCAGGGCCGCCGGTTCATTCACCTGGTGCTCCGCACTGAATCGAAGCTCGCTTCCCTGGTAATCACGGAAAAGAGGGAGGGTGAAGTCCTTCCTCCGGGGCCGGCAAACGGGCTTCGCCTCGCCGCGGTCCGCGGATACCAGATCGCGAGCATGGAAAGCTCGCGCCACTGGATCTATTTCATTTCGGACCTCGACCGAGAACGGAACCGCACCCTGCTCGCGGACCTCGGGCCGGAAGTCCGCCAGTTCCTGGAATCCCTGGAAGGATGACGAAATGACCGCCGAAGAACAAAGGCTGGAACAGTCGAGGGAGCGCTCGGCGCACTGGAAGCGCTGGGGCCCTTACTTGAGCGAGCGCGCCTGGGGCACGGTTCGCGAGGATTACAGTCCGGGCGGCGCCGCGTGGGAATACCTTCCCCACGATCACGCCCGCTCCCGCGCTTACCGCTGGAACGAGGACGGAATCGCCGGGATCTCCGACCGCCACCAGCGGATCTGCTTCTCCATCGCGCTCTGGAACGGCCGGGATCCCATCCTCAAGGAGCGCATATTCGGCCTCACCGGCAACGAGGGCAACCACGGCGAGGACGTTAAGGAGTGCTTCTACTATCTCGACTCGACTCCCACGCACTCCTACATGAAGTACCTCTACAAATATCCGCAGTCCGCCTTCCCTTACGAATGGCTCGTCTCGGAAAACCGCCGCCGCGGCCGGCACGAACCGGAGTTCGAACTGCCCGAGACCGGCATCTTCTCCGAGAATCGCTACTTCGACGTCCTCGTCGAATACGCTAAAGGCAGCCCAGAAGACATCCTGGTTCGCATCACCGTCGAGAACCGCGGTCCCGACGAGGCTGAATTACACCTGCTGCCCACCGTCTGGTTCCGCAACACCTGGTCCTGGGGACGGCCGGCGGAGAGGCCCGCGCTGCGGCAAACCGGCGATGGCGCCATCGAGCTTCAGGAACCCTACTATGGGCGCCGCTGGCTGATGTGCGAAGGCGAGCCCGATCTCCTCTTCACCGAGAACGAGACCAACCACGAGCGCCTTTACGGCGTCGCCAACGGAAACCACTTCGCCAAGGACAGCATCAATGACCGCGTCGTGCATGGCGCCGAACATGCCGTGAATCCCGGACGTACCGGAACCAAGGCGGCCGCATGGTATCAACTCCGTGTTCCGGCAGGCGGCTCACAAACGGTGCGTCTCCGCCTGACCGACCGCGACGCTGAAGCGTTCGGCGCTGACTTCGACCAGGTTTTCGCTGACCGCCTCCGGGAGGCC
>CAYRPT010000419.1:2289-3067 GCA_964425895.1 uncultured Solibacteraceae bacterium
TCATTCCCGACCGCCTGTCCTGTGACGCCAGAAACGTCATGCGCCAGGCCTTCGGCGGCATGCTCTGGTGCAAGCAGTTTTACCACTACGTCGTGCGCGACTGGCTCCAAGGCGACCCAGGCCAGCCGCCGCCTCCCGACGGACACAAGTACGGCCGCAACCGGGACTGGACGCACCTCTACAACGCCGACGTCATCTCGGTGCCCGACAAGTGGGAGTATCCCTGGTATGCGGCCTGGGACCTCGCTTTCCACTGCGTCCCGCTGGCGCTGGTGGACTCCGAGTTCGCCAAGGAGCAGTTGCTACTGATGGTCCGCGAGTGGTACATGCATCCCAACGGGCAGCTACCCGCTTACGAGTGGGCGTTCGGCGACGTCAATCCTCCCGTCCACGCCTGGGCGGCTTGGCGCGTGTACAAGATCGAGAAGAAGCGCCGCGGGGCGGGCGACCGCGCTTTTCTCGCCCGCGTCTTTCAGAAGTTGCTGCTTAACTTCACCTGGTGGGTGAACCGTAAGGACGCCGAGGGCCGCAACGTCTTTCAAGGCGGATTCCTCGGCCTCGACAATATCGGCGTCTTCGACCGCAGCGCGCCCCTGCCGACCGGCGGCCATATCGAGCAGGCCGACGGCACCGGCTGGATGGCGATGTACTGCCTGAATCTGCTCGCCATCGCCATGGAGCTAGCCGGCGAGGACCCGGCCTACGAGGACGTCGCCAGCAAGTTCTGGGAACACTTCCTCTACATCGCCAACGCCATTAATCACCTCGGCAACGACGG
>CAYRPT010000419.1:3077-4579 GCA_964425895.1 uncultured Solibacteraceae bacterium
GTGCATCAGGTCAATCTGGAATACCTTGCCAAGGTGGTGTTTCTCGGCAACGACGGCGTCGGCATGTGGGACGATGCAGACGGATTCTTTTACGACGTCCTCCATCTGCCCGACGGCGCCCACGTGCCGCTGAAGATCCGCTCCATGGTTGGCCTCATCCCCCTGTTCGCGGTCGAAACCCTCGAGGCCGATGCCGTCGGAAAGCTACCCGGCTTCCGGCGCCGCCTCGAGTGGTTCGTCGAGAATCGCCCGGACCTCACGGCCAACGTCGCCTGCATGGAAACGGAGGGTCTCGGCCGCCGCCGCCTGCTCTCCATCGCCTCTCAGGACAAGCTTCGCCAGATCCTGCGGGTCATGCTGGACGAGAACGAGTTTCTCTCCCCATACGGCATTCGCGCGCTTTCCCGCATTCACAAGGACAACCCCTACACGTTCTGGGTGGACGGCGCCGCGCACGAGGTGCGCTACGAGCCGGGGGAGTCCAGCACCGGCCTGTTCGGCGGCAACTCGAACTGGCGCGGCCCCATCTGGTTTCCGGTGAATTTCCTGCTCATCGAGTCGCTCCAGAAGTTTCACCACTACCTCGGCGACGACTTCCGCGTCGAGTGCCCGACCGGCTCGGGACAATACATGACGCTGTGGGAGGTGGCCGCGGAGATTTCCCGCCGCCTGACCCGGATCTTCCTGCTCGACGGCGAGGGCCGCCGCCCGGTCCACGGCGCGAATAGCAAGTATCGGGACGATCCCCACTGGCGCGACCTGGTGCTGTTCAACGAATATTTCCACGGCGACGACGGCTCCGGGGTGGGCGCTACCCATCAGACGGGCTGGACGGGGCTGGTCGCCAAGCTGCTCCAGCAGAGTGGAGAGTGACATGATTCGATTCGGCAAAGAAGAGTGCACGGATCTCCCGGCCGCCCTGCGCCGCGAGTGGATCGAGACCAACGGCCTCGGCGGCTTCGCGTCGTCCACCATCGCCGGCGTAAACACCCGCCGCTATCACGGACTCCTGATGGCCGCGCTGGAGCCGCCCGCGGGCCGGTTTCTGTTGCTCTCGAAATTCGAGGAGACGCTCGTGGCCGGCGGCCGGCGGTTCGACCTCTCCGCCAACCGCTATCCGGGAGCCGTCCACCCGCAAGGCCACCAGTACCTCGCCGGGTTCCGGCTGGACCCGTTCCCCGTGTTCACCTGGCGCGTCGAAGGCATCGAGGTTATCAAGCGGGTCTTCATGGTGCACGGCGAGAACACCACCGTGATCGAGTACGAGATCCGCGGCGACGCTTCCCTCGAGCTCCGCCCCCTCATCGCCTTCCGAGATTTCCACGGCACGGCGCACGCCAACGGCTTCCTGAACCCCGCCGTCCACGGCTCCGGCGGCCTGGCCAGCGTGAAGCCGTACGACGGGCTGCCCCGGCTCTACTTCGCTCACAATGCGAGTGAGATCGAACCCCGCGGCCACTGGTACCACAACTTCGAGTACGACGTGGAACGCGAACGCGGCC
>CAYRPT010000420.1:0-4575 GCA_964425895.1 uncultured Solibacteraceae bacterium
CGAAGTTCTACCGTGCCGGCCAGGTCCTCCCTCTCAAAGGGGCCCCCCTGCCGCGGTATGACCTGCTGAAGTTGGATCGTTACCTGGTGGCGCCCATTCAAACGACGAGGGGATGTCCGTATCACTGCAAGTTCTGCGCAATGTGGCGGTATCAGGGTGATACCCTTCGCCACAAAGATGTCGATGAGGTCGTAGAAGAGATTAAAGCAATTCACCAGCACCCGTTTCGTCCCTTCGACTGGCTGCCGTTTCGGGTCCCGAAGCTTTACTTCTTCATCGACCTCAACTTCTGCATCGACACCAAGTACACCAGAGCCTTGCTCGAGAAAGTAGGCGATCTACACATCTCATATTTCGCGCAGACTTCGTACAGCTCGATTACCGGCGCCCAGAAAGACTTCTTGATTCCCCTGTTGGCCGCCAGCGGCTGTAAGAGTCTGAGCCTGGGTATTGAGTCCCTGGAGGATGAAGACCTCATACATTGGAACAGCGGCGCCAAGAACAGACGTCACAGCGGCTTGGATCGAGATCGGCTGAGCGTGATTCTCGAGCGGCTGCATGACGCGGGTATCGACTTCCACGCGAACCTGATGTTTGGCGCGGACGGACAGGACGCGGGTTACTTCACGAAAGTTGAGGAGTTCATCAAGCGAAACCATATCCTTGGGCTTCAGCCCTCTATTCTTTATCCCTACCCGAAGACAGAGATGTATGCGGATTGGGAAGCGGAGGGAAAGCTCCTCTTTTACCCGAAGAGCGCCTACAACATGCACGCCTCTCTGCTCCACGAGCCGGCTGGCATGTCACGCGAAGCGTTTGTGGACGAGTTTGTCGCCTTTGTCAGGAAGATCAACGATCCCGCGGAAGTGCTCAGGCGATATGAATACGTAGTGACCCACTACAACCTGGACAGGCGCAACAGAACAAAAGCGTTGACCCGGTTGTTCTGCCTTTCGTGGCTGGGTTATTCCGTACTGAAACACGGAACTGACTGGAACACAATTGTACGCGGGCTGCGGGTGTTGGCTTCCGGCAATGATATCCGGCCGCTGTTCTGTATCTTAGCGGCGGCCCTAATGAACAAGTTCGATCAAGTGTACAGCAAGAAAAACATTCTTCTGGAGTACGATGACGAGAAGATAGCGAATCCGAGAAGCGTGAAGGCTTTGTACCCGCAGTCCGCGCGCAGAGAAGTCATCTAACCGCTTGGGCGATTCTCGTGAACCACCGGCGCCTGGCGCACCACTTCACGTGCCGGGCCCCTGGACGGCTCCGGCGGCCTGCCGGGTACCGTCCCGGAACGGCGCAATCCGCTAGCGGTTTCAGCGGCCCGGATCTAATAGGAGTGTGTACCCAATACCACCTTCACACCGAACTTGTTTTCAATCACGGGCTTGAGGTCGTCAAAGTCGATCGGACATTGAGCGGTCTCCATGGCCAGCTTGATGCATGTGCCCAGGTGAAGGATCTCGACCTCCCGGCCGAGGCTCTTCGTCACCTCCGACAGCAGCTTGACGCGCGGCACCACCAAGCCGGGGCAGTCGCCGCAGTCGGTCATCGCCACCAATTCGACATCGTCGTCTCGACGGAATTCAGCGCTCTTCTCCTGAATGGCCTTGAAGCACTTCGCGCACGCGATACACGAATGGTCCTTGATCCGCTTGCAGTAAAGGATCGCTATTTTCGCCACGCTCTTCCTCCTCATCAACCCCCGCCACATAATAGCACCGGAAACTCTTGTTCTGGAAACGTCATGCCAATTGAGACGCGCCAAGTAAAGTGACCGATGCCTGGGGCCGCATCGGGGCGTGGAGCAACTCGCCAGAGATCGCATGCGCGCAGTGGTGCCCGCAGCGGTGTTCCTCCCCAATCTGCCCGGTGGAAGCGACCGATCCCGCGCCGTCAGATCATGCCGATAATCACGAACTGGAGCAGCAGGTAGGTGGCGAGCGACGAGGCGAAGAACTCCAACCACGCCCAACGAAGCGCCGGACGGGAGTCCCGCTTCCACCCGAAAAGAAAGCCGGCCAGACCGGCGGCGGGAAACAGCGCGGCGAGCTTCTCGATGTGGTTGTGCTGCATCGAGAGCCCGAACAGATACAGGAACGTCCATGCGGTCAAAGCGACACCGAAAAACACGCCGGCCACCTGGGCCAACCGTGCCGCCAGTATGGCCGGTCCCGGCTCGCCGCGCCTCCTCTTCGCCGCTTGCTCCGCGGGGAATCCCTCCTCGATCTCGGCACTCATCGGTTGAGTCCCTAGCGCGTCACCCACACCGGCGACGACCAGGCAACGTTTCCGTCGGTCTGCTCCGTACGGATGTAGTAGTAGTGGCCGCCGGGTGCGAGCGTCGTTTCGCGGAAGCTGAGCAGGTAGGTCTCCTCGCCGGGGCGGGCCGAGTAGACATACTCGTTATCGCGAACGACAACTACCTCTTTGAGCGGAGCGGTGCCGACGATTCTCGCCGAGATCCGCGGAGGGGCGTCGGTCTTCAAAATGTCGCCCTGTAGATACGTCTCTACCCCGGCCTCGACACGGTAATCGAGAATGATGTTCGACGTCGCGGCATAGGTGTGGCGCTTGCGCATGGCATCCACCAGCGCCTCACGGGAGCCGTTCTCGGCAATGACGCAGGCATACGACGTGTGCGTCGACACGTGGTCGGACGACGCTTGCACACCGAGCTTGTAGCCCTTCTTCCAGGCATTCCACAGGTAGCCCAGCGGGCGGTATCCGCCGGCGTGCAGTTCCGTGCGCTGTTCGGTCGGGGCAAGCGGCGCGCCCTCGTGCTCGGCTGAGGTGCGCGCCCCCTGAAAGATCTCGACGATCGGCTCCAGGTCCGGGTCGTTGTCGCGCCAGTCGGTCCCCATCGTCGTGTGCGAAGTGTGTGAGAAGGCAATGCCGTTGTACTTGCGCAGATAGGGGTACAAGATCTTGCCGGAGGAACCGGCATCGCCGCGCTCGCTCGGGTCGTTGTCCAGGTAGGGAACGCCGCGCCGCGTGAACAACACGTTGCGGTGGCCGTTGGGATAGCCGACGCTGCGTTCGTAGCCGTAGAAGGCGGTAAAAAAGCCCGGCACGTGGAACATGTCCGCGGATTTGTCGATCTTCCACCAGCCGTACTCGTAGCCCCCGGAGTGGTGGTCGGTCAACAGGAAGAAATCCATGCCGGCTCCGTCCATCATGTAGCGGTAGGCGTCCCATACGCTGCCGTCACCGGCGCCGTCCATGGAGATGTCGGTGTGGCGGTGCAAATCGCCGCGGAAGATCCGGTGGCTCTTCCCGCCATGCGACAGCTCATAGGACCGCAGGCGCGCAATCTGTTCCGCTTCGTTCACCTCGGCGCGCCGGATGGTGGGCGCTTCGGGCCGGCGGCTCGCCAGCATCGGCCGGCCCGCCGGAGAGGCCGTCAACCGCGCAAAAATGATGTCGTGATCGGCGGGCTTCTCCCCGAAGTTCGGACCTCCCCAAAGACGGCTGTCGGTGAGAGCGGCCACGAGGACGCCGCCGTCCCCGTCCGGGGCGACTTGCAGCTCGCCTTCGTTGCCGGCCACCGAGTCGGGAATCACGAGGAGATCGGACCAGGCTTCGCCGGAGTAATGGCTCGCCGTGACTTCCCACTTGCCGCCCGCGGCCCAAACCGAATGCGGTATGGTGGCCTCGGTCCGCGGACGAGCGAACAACCAGATGCGGCCTTGCGTGTCCGCCGCCAGGCGGGGGGTGTGGAAGTAGCGCTTGTAGCCCCAGGGAACGACGCTGCCCGGCTGGCGCACCGGCTCCATCCACTGGCCCGCCGAGTACACGGCGACCCGGATATCGCGGGCGTGGTACAAACCACTTCCGCCGGTGAGCAGGAAACCGAGATCCTTGCCCCAGTTCTCCGGAGCTTCGTCCCAGGCGACCCAGATACGGTCCTGGCTGTCGACCGCGAGCGACGGATGAGCGTGAAAACGTTCCGAGTCGGTCACCGGAATCAATTCTCCGGCGGCGCCCCGGCGCACCGGACGAAGGTAGACGTTGTAGCTGCCCCGGGCGTAACCGTCCCAGGCCACCCACACGGTGCCGCCGGAATCGACCGCGACGGCGGGGCTCCAGTCGTTGGCCCGCGCCGGACGAGCGGGGTCGCTCAGGTTCAGCTCCGGCCCCCAGGCGCCGTTCGAGTGGCTCCTCAGATAGATATCGCTGCGGCCGCCGCGCCAGCTTTGATAGACCACGTGAAAGGCGCCGCCGGCCCCGGCGGTGATGCGATGGAACAGGTTCTTACTCTGACCCGAGGTGATCGAGCCAACCGGCCCGAGCCGCGAGCCGTCATGAATGCGGTAGCGAAGCTGCCAGGTCTCGCCCTCGTGAGCGGACCACACGACCATTGCCTTCCCGCCTGAGGCGGCCACCGCCGTGCCGAAGTAGTCGCCCGCTTTCTCCGAGACGGACGCCGGCGCCTGCCACTGGCCTGCGCGCCGCGCCCGAAGCATCACCTGATCCGTCGAATCCCGGTAGGCCATCCAGGAGATCCATACGGTATCCCCCTCGACGGCGATGGCCGGGTAATCGTCGTGGGCCTCCGCGCCCGACAGG
>CAYRPT010000421.1:0-4556 GCA_964425895.1 uncultured Solibacteraceae bacterium
AGGCGGTATCGGCCCGGCACTAGGTTGACGAACAGATATCCGCCGGTGGCATCCGTTTCCATGGTCCGGCGTTCTGATGTTCCAGTGTTTGTGAGCGTGACGCTCACTTCGGGAATCGCCGCTCCCGTCGCGTCGGTCACCGCACCGACGACCGATCCGTAGAAAGTCTGGGCACCAGCGGGCCCCGCGGCGGCGAGCAGGACTGCCAGGGCTGTTAGAGAAAGCCACTTAGAGCGTGGCTGCGAGACGGTCTTCATAGATAGACCCTACCTCCCCTGATCGAACATCGGAGCACTCTATTCGGAGCACTCTATATGGCATGACAGATCGCGAAGCGGTTGTCAAGACGTTTTCTAAACACTGTAAGGGAGAATTTTCCGGTTGGAGGCCGGGAAGCCATCTACCCGCCGAACAGATTCTTCCGCCGTGGATTCCCCCGGTGCCAGCGGCTTATACTGAGGGCAATTCACCATGTGGGGCGGTGCGGCAACCTGTGCGGCGACCTTGGCGGGCCTGTTCGAAATCGTCTGCCCGGCGGGGCTGGACTTCGTCCTCAGAAACTCGCCGACTTCCCAGAAGTATATTGTCGAAACGATGACCGGCGGAGTGGCCCTGCTGGACTACGACGCCGACGGCCGTCTCGATATCTTGTTGGTGAATGGCGGCAAACTGGACGACCCCGTGAAGCTGCCGCCGCGCCTCTCGCGAAGTGATCCCGCCTATTGGAACCGCCTTTTCCGCCATAACCCCGACGGCTCGTTCACTGACGTCACCGAGAGGGCCGGACTCCACCGGGCCGGTGACCAGAACTACGGCATGGGGGCCGCGGCCGGTGATTACGACAACGATGGCGACCCGGACCTCTACATCACCAACTTCGGCCGCAATCAGCTTTACCGCAACAACGGCGACGGCTCGTTCACCGATGTGACCGCCGAAGCAGGCGTCGCCGCCGGGGGCTGGTCCGTCTCGGCCGGCTTCCTCGACTACGACCGTGATGGGCGGCTGGATCTGTTCGTCAGCCGCTATCTTGACTGGGACTTCGAACGGAACCTGCATTGCGGCACCCCGTTTTGGGCCTACTGCCGCCCGGACCGCTATGAGGGCGTCCCAAACATCCTCTACCGCAACCTCGGAAGCGGAAAGTTCGAGGACGTCACCGAAAAGGCGGGTCTGGCCTCTCCCGTCGGCAAGGGCATGGGCGTCGCGTTTCTCGACTACAATGACGATGGCTTCCCCGATATCTTCGTCTCGAACGACGGCATGGAGCAATACCTGTATCGCAATCTCGGCGACGGCCGGTTCGCGGAGACGGCTTTCGAGGCCGGCGCGGCCCTGACCGACGACGGGCGCTCCTTCGCCGGGATGGCGGTGGCGGCCGGTGACTACGACAACGACGGCCGGCCGGATATTGCAGTCACCAACCTGGCGCTCGAGCGCTGGGCGCTGTTCCGCAACGAGGGTGGCGGGCTGTTCCGCTATGCGAGCCTGGACACCGGGCTGGCCGCGCTCTCCGCCCGTAGCTCCGGCTGGGGCGCCGGCCTGCGCGACTTTGACAACGACGGCTGGAAAGACCTGTTCGCCGCGCGCAGCCACGTGCTCGACAACGTCGAACGGATCCACTCCGGTCTCCGCTACAAGGAGCCCGCAGTGTTGCTGCGCAACGGGGGCGGGAAGTTCCGCCTCGCGGAACTGAACGGCGCGCCGGCGGTGGCCGGGCGGGGCGCCGCCTTCGGCGATCTCAACAATGACGGCGCCATGGACGTGGTGGTGAGCGTCCTTGAGGAGAGGCCGCTGGTCTTTCTGAATCGCCGCCCGGCCGGCCAGTGGCTTACGCTGCGGCTCATCGGCACAAAGAGCAACCGTGATGGGATCGGCGCCAAGGTCCGCGTCGGCCGCCAATTGGTGGAAGCGCATACTGTCGGCAGTTACCTTTCGTCGAGCGATCCCCGCGTCCACTTCGGTTTGGGCGACGAGACCCGTGTGACGGTTCGGATCGAATGGCCGAGCGGACAGGTTCAAACGCTCGAGAACGTAGCGGCCGGCCAGGTACTGGAGGTGCGGGAGCCGTGACCTTGCCGACGGCTTTGCTCGCGGGGTTGCTTACCCTGCAAGCTGGCGGATCGATGCCGCCCGGCCTCCGGGAACACGTCGAGGCCGGGTTGAAGGCGCGACAGGATGGGGACTTCGACGCAGCCATCCGCGCATTTGAGCGAGTGGCGGCGTTAGCCCCTGAACTGGCGGCTGCGCACGTCAACCTCGGGGCGGCGTATCTTGACGCCAAGCGGTACTCCAAGGCCGCCGAGTCACTGCGCCGGGCTCTTGAGCTTTCGCCGGACTTGCCGGGTGCGCGGGGCATGCTGGGAACAGCTCTGCTCGCCCAGGGTTACGCGAACGAAGCCGTTCCACACCTCGAAAGCGGCGGCCTTCATGGCCTGTTGGGTGTTGCTTTGCTTGAGGCCGGCCGCACGCCGGAGGCAATCGGCGCGTTCGAAACGGCGATCGCCGCCGCGCCGGATGATCCGGACATCCTCTACTACCTGGGCCGCGCTCACGACCAACTCGCGAAGCAGCTTTTCGACAAGCTGCTCGCCGCCCACGCCAGCTCGGCGCGGGCGCACCAGCTTGTGGGAGAAGCGCAACGAGCGGCCGGCAACCGTGAGGCGGCCGAACGCGCATACCGGGCGGCGCTGGAAGCCCGTCCCGGGCTCCCGGGCGTTCACTTCGCGCTGGGTGAGTTGCGCCTGGAGTCCGGCGACTACCAGGAAGCCGAGCGCGAGTTCCGCGCCGAATACGAGATACGTCCCGGTGACGCCCAGGCGGTTTACCGCCTGGGCGCCGTCCTGCTCAACCTGGGCGACACGGCGCAGGCCGTCGCGATGTTGCGCCGGGCCAACGAACTCCGCCCCGACATGCCGGAGACGATGTTCGAGCTCGCCCGGGGCTTGACGCTTTCCGGGCAGCTTCCCGAAGCCGAGACGCTGTTGATCCGCGTCCTCGAAATGGAGGCCGATACCCGGCTGGCCGAGTCGGCTTCGTTTCAGCTCGCCAATCTCCTGCGCCAGCAGGGGAGGATCGAGGAAGCCGACCGCGAACTCGCCCGCTACCGCAAGATCCGCGCCGCCCGCGCCCGGCCCGCAGGTTCTACTCGACAGTGACCTTCACGACGCCAAGGTTCGAGTCGGTGAGCCCGTCCCAGGCTGCGAACGAGAAGTAATCCGCGCCGCGGAAATCAGGGAAGGGGTGATACGTCGCTTCGCGCCCGCTGAGAGCCACGGTTCCCCCGTGCGGCTGGGAGACGATGCGCAGCGTCACCTGGTTGCCGTCGCGATCGACCGCTCGCAGGGGAACCGCCGCCGGAACCCCGGCGGACGTCGAGACCGCGGCATTGAACACAAACGCCGGGTGGTTGTTCACGCGGTCGTCATCAGCCGGGCCGTTGTGGCAGTTGTAGCAGCCCACCTGGTAACCCTTCCATAAGACCTTGGTCCCGAACTTGGTGTCCAGCACCCGGGGTCCGAGCGCCCGTGACAGGACCGAGCCCTTGAAATCGCCGCCATGGCATTCCCCGCAGCGGGCCGCGCCGTGCTCGGCGGCCTCCCCGTGGCGCTCGACCCAGGATGCGCCCACCGGATGCATCCCGTGGGGACCGCCGTCCACCGTTTCGAGCAACGAGCCGTGACAGACGGCGCAGTCGCTCAGCGTCCCGATATGCCCTTGGAGGGCGATGCTCTGGACATTGTCGCTGCGGTGCGAGCTGGGATAGATCGCGTGCGGCGAATGGTGGCAGGCGGCGCATTGCAGGCCGCCATGACCGGCCGAGAACCGGTACAACTTGTCCGGGTTGACGTCGAACCTCGCGTCGGCCGGCTGGCGCTCGCCGGTGGCCGGCTCAAAGACCGTGGTGTAGCGGATCTGGCCGCGGTTCTGTGTGGCGGTGCCCGTATGACACGATCCGCAGCCCGGCTCGTCCAGCCATCCGCGGCGGTCCCGGGAAGCGACGGCGCTCATCGAGCCGTGACAGCTCTGACACTGCATGGCCAGCGTCCCGTCCGGCGCCACTGCGGCCCCCATCGCGCCGCGCAGGCAGCGGGTTTCGGCGCCCGGGTGGCAGGTGTAGCAAGCGGAGCGGTTGTCGGAATCATCCAAGGTCAACCCCCGCTCCGGGTCGGTCACGTGGGCGTGTCTTCCGTGTACCGCCTGGGTGAGAGGCTTGGCCGCGCTCACTCCGATTCCCGCCAGAGCGTTCGAGGGATGGCATTGAACGCACAGAATGGGCTGCCCGTCATTCTGTACCGCCGCCAGCAGGCCGTTCCTGTTGTAGCCCGCCTTGTCCAGAGCGGCCGGGTAGGCAGGATTGGCGAAATTGCGCTCGTCGTGAAGCGCCAGGATGTTGAGCTTATACTCACGCTCCGGATTGGGGTCCGTGATCCAGCCCGCGCTGGGGCGCGCCTGGCCCACCGAGCCGGCCGCGTGGCACTTGCGGCAATCCATCTCGTCGGAGACCGGCAGGACAATATCGGTGCGGGCCAGCAAGGCGCCTTCGGCGTTGCGGG
>CAYRPT010000422.1:0-4553 GCA_964425895.1 uncultured Solibacteraceae bacterium
GGCAGCGCGTGCGGACTCCCCAAGGGCGGTTGAAACCAGAAGGAAGGACGGTCCGAGCGGCGCGCTCAATGGGAGCGAGAAATTGATCTGGCGGTCGCTGACATAGAGCAGGGGGACGGCGCTTCCGTTCAACAGCACCTGGACGCCCGCCAACTCGGTCGGCAGGGGGAGCGATGCCTGGCCGGTAGCGCCCGCCGCAAGATTCGCGCCGAAGATGGTGGCCAGCGAACCCGGCGAGAGAGCCGGCGTGAAACTCGCGGCGTTGACCACGGCGTCGGGGCTGAAGAAGGGGGTCCCGGTGGTGGTTACGACCAGGGGGGCGGCGCCCGGAGCGCCGGTGGCGGCGACCGTCAATTCATTGAACAGCGTCCCGGCCGGGGTCCAGCGGAACACCGCCTCTCCGGCCGCATCGGTGACGGTCTCGAGTGGCGACACCGCGCCTCCCGCGGACGAGGTGGCGCGGAGAGTAAGCCCCGCGTACGGCACGTTGTTCGCGTCCACCACCCGTACCACGATCGGCTCCGGCAGCGCTGTTCCCGGCGTATTCACCTGTTTGTCGCCGGAGACGGCGATCACCCGGAGCGTCCCGGCCGAGCCAAGAACCTGGACCCTGGCCCGGGCAGCCTCGTAACCGCCGCCGGGGATCTCCGCCGTGATCTCATCGACGCCCTCGCGCGCCCCGGCGATCGCGAAGGTCGCCTCGTCGCCTCCGGCGGGGATGCGCACCGAAGCCGGTATAGAAACTCCGCCTTGGGCCGACGTCAGCACGACCTCGAGATCCATCGGCGCCGGCGCTTCCAGGGACAAGCGGGCGGTAGCGGTTCCTCCTACCAGAACGCCGGTTGCCGGAAACGCCGACAGGCTCAAGGACCGGAGGAGTACGGTTTCAATGCTGGCGCGCTCGCTGGAAGCCCTCCGATAGAAGGCGTCGAACTCGCGGCGGAAGCGGTCCAGTTTCTCGAGGTCGAGGGCCGAAGGCTCCTGGCCGGCGCGATGGACCAGCACGAACGCCAGGCGGAAATGGCGCTGCGCCACGGTGTGATCGGGCCGGCGGACACCTTCGGCAGCCACTAGTTCGTCGATGCGGATGTCGCGGCGGCGGCCGTTAAAATCAACACCGGCCCGAGGCATCTGGCTGGTGCTGACGCCGGCGTCCTCCACCAGGAACATGTCGGGCACCTCCCACGGCGGGCGGAAACCCATCAGGTACTGGTCGAGCGGCGAGTAAGCCTCGACGGTCGCCGTCGTTACGAAGCGGCTGCCGCCGAACAGACCCGGCGGGCAAGTTTCGCGCTCGCGGTCGCAGATGCGGTTGCCCTCGAGGAGGGAGGCTTCGGAGTTGAAGACGAAGCTCCAGTGGGCGCCGTCCCGCCCCAGCATGGGCCGGGCATCGGGGTCGCGGGGATCGCGAACGCTGGCGAAGGCCAGAAACAGGTGGCCGGCCTCGTGGCCCAGCACGGTGAGGGGGGTATCGCGAGCCGGAGCCCGGGAAGCTACGATGCCGTTGGGATCATCGGGATACTGGCTGAGGGGTCCCATCACCATCACCGCCTGAAGGCGGCGGGGGGAGCCAAACACCGGGCCGAAATCGGCCGGCGGATCGCCGATGCCCTCCCGATAATTGCGCACGGTCACCTCGAAGGCGACGGTGCCGGGGCCCGGGGAAAGACCGAAGTTGTTGAAGAACACCAGATAGTCATAGGCGTCGTCGTTCTCTTCGTAGAACTTCTGCGACGCCAGGACATAATCAAGCTCCTGCACCCGGGTGAAGCGCTCGGCCACGGTGCCGGTGAACAGATCCGGAGATCCTTCGGAGAAAGAGACCACGCGGGTCTCGCCCTGCAAACCGCCCGGTGAGATCGCCACGATCGCATCGAGGGTGTCAATCCCGTTGAAAGCGAAGTCGATTCTCCCATCGGGAGAGAGCCGGGCCTGAAAGGTCTGGAGGGGCCCACGCGGTCCCTCGGAGAATTCCGGCACCTCGACCCAGGAAACGACGACCTGTCCGGCCGCGGTGAGCACGCGAACGCCGTCGCGCGCCCGGGTGGGATCGAGATCGCGAAACAGAGGAGCGATACGGGGCGGTCCGGCGGTAATCCGGTCGAGCGACCGGGGAAGCGTGGAGACATCCGGCCGGCCGAACGTCAGGCTGCCGTCGGAGTTGACGTAGACGCTCTGATGGCTGCCGCCGAAGAACGGGAACGCGAAGGGCAGGCTGATTTCGCGCGCATCGTCGTCGTCGAGTCCAGTGAGCAGCGTTCCGGCCGCGGCGGCCGCGGCATCATACCCTGGACCGCCGGTGGTGAGTCGGTACCCGGCGGCCGGCGAGCCTTCCGGGACAAACGACAGAGTCCGGCGGTCCAGATCGAAGTCGTTGAGGCGCGACACGACGCCGTCGGAGTCTTCCATCAGCATGAGGTCGCCGGCCGCGCGGGTGACGCGGCGCTGCTCCGGAGCCGAAGCCGATTGCAGGCCAATGCCGCCGCCCCGGCCGGCTCGCTGGCGGGCGGCCTTCTGGTGGAGGTGAAGATCCTCGACGATCCGGTCGCGGTGGGTTCCACAGAGCCTGACGGTCTCTTTGGGCCAGGACCGGGGGGCAACGACCACAAGAAGGACAAGGCCGGCGCCAATCAGGCGCAGCCGAAGGGAAGTAATGCGCATAAGAGGAAATTCGCGGTCGCCTATTGTTAGGATATCGTCTTCGGGCCGGCTCCACAGGACAATGAAAAGGCTCGGAAGCGCTGCCTGACGGTGTTCAAGCGGTGCGGCCCAGCCGCCTCGGACTCTCGAGGGATCATTGGTGAATGTTCCCTCGTGTCAAGGACGTGCGGCCTCTGCGCCGGAGGCGCGCCGCCGCGCGGTTAGCGCTCAAAATTGTCTGATGGCCGGCAAGGGCCGGGCGGCGGGCGGAACCGCTTGCCCCCGTGAGAGAAAACCATATGCCATACTGCACGAGTTGTGGATCCTCCATCGCGGAGGACGCAAAGTTCTGTCCCGGATGCGGCCAGCCCGCCGGCCCGCCGGTCACCGCACCTTCGAAACCGGCGCCCCCGCCGCTCGACTACACCATACACGGCGACAACCTCCAGGTGGCGCGCATCCGGCTCAAACCGGGGCAGGAGCTTTACGCCGAGGCGGGCAAGATGGTCTATAAGGCCGACGGCATCCTGTGGGAAACACGGATGGCCGGAGAGACGCTGGGCGAGAAGATCTTCGGCGCCCTCAAGCGGAAGCTGACGGGCGAGTCGCTGTTCATGACGTATTTCCGCGCCAGCCGGCCAGGGGAAGTGGGCTTCGCGGGCAACTACCCGGGCCGGATACAGGAGTTCGCACTGCGGGCGGGGCAAAGCGTGCTGGTCCAACGGGACAGCTTCCTGTGCGCGGAGAGCACGGTGAACCTCAGCATCGCGCTCGTCCGGAAGATCGGGGCGGGGCTGTTCGGCGGCGAAGGGTTCATCCTGCAGAAGCTCACCGGTCCCGGGCTGGTGTTTATTCACGGCGGGGGGGATTTCATCGAATTTACACTGGGCCCCGGCGAGACAATGCAGGTGGATACCGGCTGCGTGGTCGGTTTCGATGAATCGGTCAACTATGACATCCAGATGGCCGGAGGAATCAAGACCGCGATCTTCGGCGGCGAAGGTTTGTTCCTGACCACGCTGACGGGTCCAGGGCGGGTGATCGTGCAGAGCATGACCCTGGAGAAGCTGCGGCGGGAGCTGAACCCGGTGCGCAGCGGCGGGGATGAGCGGGGCCCGCTGTCTTCGCTCGGCGGTTTGTTGACCAGCGAGGATTGAGAGCGGGGCGCGGGCGGTTGTGGTGGAGGTTGGGAGGGCGCGATCGTGGCCCGATCAGCACGAGGGCGCCAGAAAGGAGTCCGCAGTGTTGCCCCTACAGATCGGCGCTCCCGAGGCGTTCGAGATCGTTCGTCAGACTTTGGACCGGGCGGGCTATCGGGACCAGCCCATCCGGGACCTCCTCGGTATTCCCCGCCTCTCCGACGTTCTGGACGGCAAGGGCGCGGTTCCCCCAGCCGGCACTCCCGGCACGCTGGGGTTGTTGGCCCGTCTGTTTCTCTTGGGGAACTATGTGCCCGCCGAGGAACTCGATCGCGCGCTGCCGGCGACGGCGGTTGCCGCGATGCGGACGCTGGGTCTGGTGCTCGAGGAAGACGGCGCGCCGGAGGGCTCCTGCTTCGCGCCCGTCATGATGGCGCCCGTCGGGGACCTCTATTTCGTCTCCGACCGCATCTGCCGCCCGGACCGGAAGCCTTTTGTCGCTCCTGGGGACATGGTGTTTGCCGCGATCACTCCGGAGACCGGGCGTTTCCTGCGCTTGCTTCCGCCAACGCCCTGCGGGCGGCTATTGGATCTCGGCGCCGGCACGGGGGTAGGGGCGCTCATCGCGGCGGCGTCGGGGACCGCGCGAGAGGCTCTCGCCGTCGACATCACGGCCCGCGCCACCCATTTCGCCGAGTTCAACCGGCGGCTTAACGCGATTACGAACGTGGCGGCGGTGGAGGGTGACTTGTACGCTCCCGTGGGCGCCGGAGT
>CAYRPT010000423.1:0-4546 GCA_964425895.1 uncultured Solibacteraceae bacterium
AGCTCGGGGGCGGTCAGCCCGCCGTGTTGAAGGATGGCGTTCAGCGTGAAGCAATCCTCGAGAGAGAGCGCCTGGAGCAAAGCCCCGTACCTGGGTTCCACGAGCTGGCGGAGATGGACCACACCCCCGTCGATCCGCTCGATCTGCTGTTGCCAGAGCTCAAACGCGGCGCGAAAAACCCCTCCGGCTTGCTGGTGCAGCAACTCGAAGAACACTTCGCGGGGCTCCCCTTGCAGGCCCAGCCACTGGCGAGTACGTCCGGCGTAGGTCGTCTCTTTGGGCGGCGCGGGGAAGGCGAGCCGGTAGCCCGAGAGATTGTGGCGCATCAAGATTGCGTCCCGGATCTCTTCGAGCCGGACCGACATGGCGTTGACCCGATGGGTAAAGAAGCGCTCGATTTGGACCGCCCGGTCCAGGTGCCGATATGAGGTTTCGTTCAGGGATAACACCCAAATCACCTCGCGCCGCGTCGCCATCACCAGATCGAGCAGGAACCGGATGGCCCCGAAGCCCCCTACGCGGCGGAGGAACGTGCGCTCCACCTCTTCGAGAACAACGACCTGCTTGCGGCCCTGAATCGCCACCGCCAGGTTCTCGTGGGGAGCGGCCTCGAGGTGGCGCCGGAGGAACTCCTCGATAGCCGCAGGTTCGATGATCCGGTCCCGGAACTGGCGGCGGATGATGGGCAGATTCAGGAACGCGTCCTGCTCGGCGCAGTTCAATAAGCTGGTTTTGCCGCTGCCTCGGGCGCCCACCAATAGAATGGAAACCGGCTTGCCCGCCAACCATTGCGTCCGGGCCTCGGCGAGGCCGGCCATCTCGTCGTCGCGTCCGATAAGGAAGCGGGGATCGGTCACCGGCTCCAGGCGAAAAAGCCGGCGATAGATCAGCGGCAGCTCAGGCCGGGCGAGCCGGTGCGCCAGCACCTCGCGGAGCCTGCCCGTGCGGAATACCGCCGCTTGCGGACTCTGTGGCGGCGTTTTCAATCCGAGCCCGAAGAGAAAGCGGTCCCAGAGCCTTCGAAGCTGCTTCAGGGCGTCGCGCAGCAGCCGGCGCCCCTGCCGCAGCACAAGGAGGTACACGCGCTCCAGACCACGTTCGCTCGCGTCCTGAAAAAGGTGGCGAACAACGCCGAGGCGCCCCTGGTCGAGAGCGATATAGGCGGCCAGGAATCCGGCTGCAAGGCCCGGTGTGAGGCCCCGTTCGGCAATGGGGCGAACCGGCTGGACATGTTGCCGGTGGTACTCGAGGAGCCCGAGCGCGTTGGCAACGCCCTCGGCCGCCACGGCGGCGCCCTCGGCGCCTTCCTCGCGGGCGACGTCCGCGCTGTACAGCACGACCTCACGCGCTCGCTCCATCTCCCGGATAACCGCCCGGTGAGCGGCTTCGGCCTCCCGCAGCCCGTCGAGCGTGCTGCGCTCCTGGACCCGGAAGACCACCGCTTCCGGCTGGACGCGCCGCCAGGGTTCACGCCAACCAGGAAGAGCCCGCTTCGGGTCAATGGTTTCGATGCTCTCCGGAAGTTCGTCGCGCGTGAGCTCTTCGAGGTCACGGGCGAGTTGGGCGACGCGAGCGTCCGCGGAGAGAAGCTGCGCCTGTTCGGACGGCCAATCCTTCCCGCATCCGTCTCCGTGGCACTGCCGGAGCCATTCCAGCACCGAATCCAATTCGGCAAGGAGTGCGGAGTGCTCCTCGTCGAGCGAATCGAGCGCGGCTTCCGACCTTGCCACGGCGCGCTCCGCCAACCGGGCCAAGGTGACTTCGAGGTCGAGCACCGCCTGGACCGCCCGCTGCTGCCGTGACCAGTAGGTGTAGTAACGGACCAACGCCTCCTGACGGGCCCTGGCAGTCCTGCCGGCCTTGGGAGAGGGCCTCGCGAGCAATGATTCCGCCAGCCGCGCGGCGCCTCCGTCCAGCCAGCGTTCGTAGCGCTCGAGCAACCGTCCCGCCTGGCGCTCAAGCAGAGCCTTCCTCCGTAGCCAGCGGTTTCGCGCGCGATCCGCACGAGCACGCGCCTCCGCGGCATCCTCGGAAAAATCGAGACTCCACTGCCGGAAAATGTGCCACATGCCGACCAGATGAAGGCCGGCCTGGGAGAGGAGCAACTGAAACTCGCCGTCGAGGGCCGCGCGTGCGAGTTCCTCCCGCTCCAGATGAGCGGCCGCCGCCGCCCGGAACGCTAGCGGCCTGGGCCGGCTGGACCGGCGAACCGGTAGACGCCACCAACCGCGTGCCACCAGCGGACCCAGGGTCTCAGCCAGTTCCCGGTCCGAAACCGCAAGCGTTTCGGGCGATTGCCGCAGCACATCGTCAAGGAAGGTGCGCATCCCGGTAAGTGCGGCGAGCACCGTCTGCTGGGGGACGGCCCGGCTCCATGTCCGGACCGAATCAGCCAGCAGCGGCACCGCGGCTTGGCGGAAGCACTGGTGCAAGGATTCCAGGCGATCGACCGCCAGCGGGTGGCGCGGAATCTCCGTCGAGACGCCGTCCAACAACTGAAGTTGAGCGTGGAGCCCCTCCCATGCGGCGCGGATCGCCCGGCCGTATTGGGCGAGCTGATTCCCGTACTCCCGGCGGAGAACCGGCCACGCTTCATCCCACGTCAGCCCCGAACTCAAGAGAACACCTCCTCAAAACATTCTATGGTGGAAACGTCAAGCGCGGATCGTGCTTCTTCTCCCGCCTGTCCACCGCGTCCCCAATCGCCACCCGCTGGAAGCCGTTGAGTAGAATCAAGGGCGTGGAAGGCCACCTGACGAGGGCGTAAGGGGGGTACGAGTGTATCGCCTGTTAGCCTGGGGCGTGCTGGCGCTGCACGTGGCGTTTGTCCTGTGGGTGATTCTTGGGACCTTCGTCACCAGGGGCAGGCTTTTCCTCACGCTGGCGCACATCGCCAGCCTGGTCTACGCCATCATCATCGAAGCTGCCGCTCTGCCGTGTCCGCTGACCGGGCTCGAACAGTGGGCGCTGCGGCAGGCCGGCCTACCCGCCTACCAGGGCGACTTCCTCGTCCGTTGCCTGGAGGGCATTGTGTACCCCGGCGTGCCGCCGGCGGTGCTGGTACCCTCGGCTATCGCCGTATGCTGCTTCAACCTCGGAATCTATGCGCTCCGATGGCGGCGCAGCCGGCGGCCGGGCTGAGCGGACCCCCGGTTCAGTGAGCGGGACGAAAGCGCGGAGCCGCCGGCGGAGCGACTATTGCTTTCCGCCGGCGGATTCCTGAAGGAGGCCGACGATCTTCGCGGCCGCTTTGTCCATCTCTCGGGCCGTCGTGTTCTTCGGCCGATGGTGGGTCGACCAGAGCACCGCGCGCGATTCGCGGTGAACGAGGAAGATGTTGCCCTTGCCACGCCCGAAGCTCGAGAGCCTAGGCCGCTCAGCGGGTCCACCTTGGTCTTCGGATGCCGTGTCGTCCGCATTCGTCGCGGACTTCGCATCCTCCTCGTCCTCCGCCGGCTTCTCCGGCGCCGGGGGCGGGTAGAGCTCAGCGAATTGGAGCTCCAGCGCTCGTCCGATCTGGTCGGTAAAGACCGCTTGGGCCCGCTGGGGGTCGGTAACCACGTTGAAGACGCCCACCGACGTCAGGTGATTGGCCAGATACTGATCCAGCCCGCTCGCCATGGGCAGAAGGTACACGTTCCGGACTCCGGAAAAATCAGCCGCCCAGGCCGGCAGGGCCACCAGAACCGCGAGCAGGGCGGGCGCGGATTTCATGTCTCTCATCTTACTCCTGTGCTCGATGCTCTCCCCGATGAAGACGCGGCGGGCGGGAGAAAAGACGGAATACAATAGCGTTTTGTACAAGGGCCATTCGATCACGGTCATCATTCCGTGCCTGAACGAAGAACAGGGCATCGAGCAGGTTCTGCGCCTGATGCCGGACTTCGTCGATGACGTGATCGTCGTAGACAATGGGTCCACCGATCGTACCTCGGAGGTGGCCCGGTCGTTTGGTGCCCAGGTGATCCGCGAAGAGGTGCGGGGGTACGGGCGGGCCTACAAGCGAGGCTTCGCCCAGGCGGGCGGCGACATTATCGTGACGCTCGACGGCGACCACTCCTATCCGCCCGACGCGATCTCGTATCTTCTCGAAGCCTTCCTGCACCTGGAGGTGGACTTCCTCAACGCCTCGCGCTTCCCGGTTCGCGACCGGCGCGCAATGAGCCTGAAGCACCGCTGCGGGAATCTCGTGCTGTCGCTGGCGATGTCGGTGCTGTACCTGCGTTGGGTGCGCGACTCGCAGTCGGGGATGTGGGTGTTCCGCCGGTCCATTCTCGAAGGGATGGAACTCGTGTCCGACAGTATGGCGTTTTCCGAAGAGATCAAGATCGAGGCTCTGAAAAACCCTCGCATCCGGTTCGAAGAGATCTCGATTTGGTATTCCTCACGGATGGGGGAGATCAAGCTGAACCCGTGGCGCGACGGGATGTACAACCTCTGTTTTCTCGTCTGGAAGCGCTTCCGCCGGCGGCGGAAGACGGCCCAAAATCCTTTGCCGCGCCCGGTGAAGCGTGATATATTTTGAATCTACCCGCCTGCGTTCGCT
>CAYRPT010000424.1:0-4540 GCA_964425895.1 uncultured Solibacteraceae bacterium
AGATGGACCAGTTCCGGAAGCTCGGCATCGGCGGCGTCTTTGTGCATCCGCGCCCGGGGCTCATGACCGAGTACCTCGGTCAAGCATGGTGGGACCAGTTCGCGAAGACGGTGGACTATGGACGCCGGATCGGCCTCGAAGTCCACATCTACGACGAAAACAGCTATCCCTCGGGTTTCGCCGGAGGCCATGTCCCGGCACGGGATCCGGACACCGCCGGCGAAGTGCTGGACTACGAGTGGCGCAAATCCCTACAGGGCGTCCCGTGGACCACCGCCGACACGGTCGCCGTCTTTGCCGTCAGGCGCCGGGCGGACGGCGGCGCCGGTGCCTACGAGCGGCTCGCCGCCGGCGAGGCTCTCCCGGGCGGCCACGAGGTGCTGATCTGTCGCATTGAGAAGGTGGCGCCTCGCGCCTTCACCGCCGGTTACCCTTATGTCGACCTCACCGACCCGCGGACGACGGCTCTGTTCATTGAGACCACGTATGAGGAGTACAGGAAGCGGCACGGCGTGGACTTCGGCAAGCTGATCCGGTGGGCCTTCTCCGACGAGCCCGAACTCCCAAAGAAGGGCGGATGGAGCGGATCGGGGCTGCCCATGAGTTTCCGCATTCTTTCTGAGTTTCGCCGCCGGAACGGCTACAACCTCGAAGATCACCTGCCATCGCTCTACTGGGATGCCGGCGAGTTCCGGAAGGTGCGCTTCGACTACTGGCAGTTGATGCACGATCTGCTCCTCGAAGCGTTCTTCTGGCCCATGTTCGAATGGTGCGACCGCAACAACCTCCAGTGGACCGGCCACTGGTGGGAGCATCTGTGGCCTTATCCGTGGTCCACTCCGTCCGACATGTCGTATTACGCCTTCCAGCACACTCCCGGCATCGACATGCTGATCTTCAGTGCGTTCGACCTGTTCGAGAAGGGTGTCTCGCCGCACATGCTGTTCACGATCAAGCAGGTGGCCAGCGCGGCCCGGCAGCTCGGGCGCCCGCGGGTTCTCTCGGAGACCTATGGGGGAGGAGGCTGGCGCGCGACGCTCGAGGACTTCAAGCGGATGGGCGATTGGGAGATCGTTCACGGGGTCAACCTGGTAGACCAGCACCTGGCCCACGCTACCGTAAGGGGGGCGCGCAAACGCGACTGGCCGCAAAGCTTCAGCGACGCGGCCGCGTGGTGGCCTTACTATCGCGGACATGCCGACCACACGGCTCGCTTGAGTCTCGCGATGTCGGCGGGCGCGCACACCGCCGATGTGTTGGTTCTGAACCCCACGACCAGCGCGTTTCTCCTGGCGCGGCGGAGCGAACCGCAGGATGGCAACCCCGATCTGGAAAGCCTGAAAGGCAACGTCGAGGGGCTGGTCCAGTTTCTCGCCGACCATCAGGTTTCGTTCGATCTCGGCGATGAGTACCTCCTCGAATGGCTTGGCGAAACACGCGGCGGGGAACTCAAGGTGGGACGGGCCGCCTACCGCTGGCTCGTCCTCCCGTCCTCAACGATGAACCTTCGTGCGCCGTCCGCGAAGCTGCTCGAGCAGCATCATGCCGGCGGCGGCGGCATCCTGCTGCTGGGCGATCCGCCGCGGTTCGTGGACGGCCGCCCGGGGAGGGACATCGGAGCCGGGTGGACCCGCGTGGCGAGTCATGAATCCCTGTTGGAGGAACTGAACCGCCGCAACCGGCAGGCGCCCCGGATTGCGTTCGACCATCCGCTCCCTCCGGGCGTAGGTTTCGCCGAGTGCGCGCTCCGCGACGGGAACCGCCTGCTTTTGTTCAATAACGCCGGGACTGCAACGGTCGAAGCCGTCGCCACGGTGCCCGGGGGCGCGGTCGAGGAGTGGAACACGCTCACGGGCGAGATCCGGCCCTATCCCGCGGAAACCCGCGAGGGGGGCTTGGTCCGCTTCCGATGGAAGCTTTGGCCCGCCGGTTCACTGCTCCTGAATGTGTCGGACAGCGGCGCGCCGCAGCCGGCGGGGCCGGCGACTGAAAGCGTCACGGAGCTTCGCGCGGACGGCTGGAAGATCACGCCCGAGTCCCCCAACGTGCTCGTGCTGGATTTCTGCGATGTTAACGTGAATGGCCGTGAGATCAGGAATGTGCTGGCCATGCAGGCCGCCAAGGAGATCTATCGCGCACACGGCTTCGATGCCAACCCCTGGGACGGCGCCACCCAGTTCCGCCAGGTGATCTTCGATCGGAACCGCTTCGGCCCGGATTCGGGATTCACCGCGGCGTTTCGATTTGAGGTCGCGGACGCAGTGGCGCTCGAAGGTCTGGAGCTCGCCGTGGAAACACCGGAGCTCTACCAGGTTCGCGTAAACGGCCGACCGGTGAGTTTCGAAACCGCCTCGACCTGGCTCGATCCGCGGATCCGGCGGACTTCCATCACGGGCCAAAGCCGGACCGGCGAGAATGTCATCGAGATCACCGGCCGGCCGTTCGATGTTCGCATGGAGCTCGAGGCGATCTACCTGCTGGGCCGGTCCGGGCTGCGCCCCTCCCCCCGGGGGTTCGAGCTCGCCGCGGCGGCGGCGCTGGGGTTCGGCCCCTGGTCGCACCAGGGCCGGCCGTTCGATGGCGGCTTCACGCGCTACGACGCCACGGTGCGCGCCGCCGGAAAGGGAACTCTCCGGGTATCGCTCGGCCGGTGGGCCGGCTCGGTGGCCGAGGTGCTCATCGACGGCGCGAGAGCCGGCGTCCTCGGGTGGGCGCCGTGGCACGTCGAGGCGCCGGTGACAGCGGGCCGCCACGAAGTCACGGTTCGCGTCGCCGGAACGCCACGCAACGTGTTCGGCCCATTTCATGACCCGCGTCCTGAACCGCGCGTGCTATGGCCCGGACACTGGAATCTGTTCGCCACCATAGGACAGCCGCGCGGTGAGAAGTACGACGTGGCCCCGTACGGCCTTTTCGAGCCGCCGCGGCTGGAGCTGCGGCGATAGGAGAAATGCGCCCCGCCAGGGCTGAGGGGCCGTCCCGCAACCGAGAGCACGGCGCTGCGACGCCGCGAAATCGAGTTGACAGGTCTGACAAAGGCACTACAGCCCTTGACGCGTCTAGCGAGCGAAAGTAGAATCAATACGGACAAAGTCGCGCTTCCAGGGAGGTTGAAGATGATTGGTACCACTTTCCGCACTCCACGTGTTCTCGGTATCGCGGTTCTGGCAGTCGCCATGCTGTTCGCCGCGACCACCGTTTGTTTCGGGCAGGCGTTCACCGCCAGTCTGACCGGGGTGGTTACCGATGCGACCGCCGCCGCCATACCCGGCGTTACGGTCAAGCTCACGAACGTCGGTACGGGTGAGACCCGCGAGACGTCGACCGGCGCGGAAGGCCGATACACCTTCTCGCAGTTGCTCCCCGGCAACTACCAGCTCAACGCCGAGAACGCTGGTTTCAAGAGTTTCATTCAGCGGGATATCGTCCTGCGCGCCAACCAGTCCGCCGAACTCAGTTTCTCGATGCAGCTCGGCGAAGTGACCGAGAGTATTGAAGTCGCCGCCGCGACGCTCCAACTGGATACACAAACCGCGAATCAGACGGTCACTCTCAACCAGGACATGGTGATGAACCTTCCCATCAACGCCCGGAATCCGTTCGTCCTGGTTCACGCGACGGCGGGAGTTACCGCCGCCCACACCGGAATCTCGACCGCCACATCGGACCAGAACCACAACCGGTTCGGGATGAACGGGGGGCGCACGGAGAGCTCGCTCATCATGCTGGACGGCATCTCCGCGGCGAGCGGTTCGGGCTGGAACGGTCTGATCTACGCCCCGTCGGTGGACTCCGTGCAGGAGGTCCAAGTGGTCCGCAACTCCTACGATGCTCAGTTCGGCAAGTCCGGCGGCGGCGTAGTGAGTGTGGTCACCAAGAGCGGGTCCAACGATTTCCATGGGACGCTGTTCGAGTTCCTTCGCAACTCCGCACTGGACGCCAACTCGTGGGCCAACAACCGCGCCGGGCGCGACAAGGTCACGTTCCAACGCAACCAGTTCGGAGGCAACTTTGCCGGGCCCGTCTGGAAGTCGAAGCGGGTGTTCTTTTTCGGCGGCTACGAGGGCCTCCGCCAGGGCAGTCCCTCCACCTCCACCGTAAGTCTTCCCACAGCCGAACAGCGCCGGGGCGATTTCTCGCAGACGCTCAATGCGAACCGCTCGCTGTCCATGATCTACGACCCGTTCACCACCCGCCCGGGACCCGATGGGAAGCCTATCCGGGACGCCTTTCCCGGCAACGTCATACCCTCCAACCGTTTCGACCCGGTCGGCAAGAACTACGTCGATCTCTATCCGGAGCCGAACACGGCGGGCAACCCCATTACGAATGCGAACAACTACTTCGGCGCGGGCAAAGGCACCGACACGACCGACCGCGCGGACATCAAGATTGACTGGGTTCAGAACGAGAAGCACACCCTCTACGGCCGGTACTCGGAGGCTTTCCGGCTGGATGGCGACCCGCCCGCAGGCGTGTGGCAGTCGCTCGGCGGCACGGGTTCGCAGCACCGCAATCGGCGCTATCACATGACGATCGG
>CAYRPT010000425.1:0-4510 GCA_964425895.1 uncultured Solibacteraceae bacterium
CCACGCTCGGAACGGACGGCGGTCGAGCCGTTTGAAGCCACACTAGGGCGAGCCTTGGCCCAACTCGGCGTTGATCCGGGGGAAGTGCGGGTGACGCCGGCCCGGACGGGTGGGCGCGACGGAGAGCGCCAGTTCGTGGTGAGTATTCGCGATCCCGCTGAGCCGGCCGGAGGGAGCGCCGCAGCGGAAGGAGGTGGCGCGCTGACCGCCGGCGCGGCTTGCGGATGCGTCGCGGGGGGGAGAGTCGGACGCGGTCAATGGACGCCGGAGATGCTGACCGGGGACCTCGCTCCGGAGACGTTACAGAGCGTGTCCAGCCCCTCGGAATTTCTCCAAGCCAGGCTGGCTGAAGTCCGCCGCCCCACCGAAGCCAACGTGACGAACGACCATGATGGGACGGCGAGCCCGCTGAATTCCTCGTTTCTGTCAACCCGCGAGCAGGCCGAGCAGATGCAACGCCGCCTGGAGGAACTCGGCTTGACCGGGCTTGAGATCGAAGAAATGAATCTCAATGGCGGACCTTTCCAGGTCGACTGGAGCGGCGAAGACCGGCGTATCTACACCGTGGGCGGGCTCTGCGTGGGATTGCTGATCGAGAAATACGCCCGGAATACGGTGGAAAGCGCAGACCGGATGATTCTTGATCAGTTCCGGGTCTGAACGACCGACGGGGGCAGCGATAACGAGGCACGTCCGGTTGCATCGCTGACGCCGGGGGACGGGTCCCAGGCAGGGTTCGCCAGGAGGCTCAACCGCGAGCCCGCCCGACGAGACGTGTTATCGGATCTCGTCCAGGTCAGATAGGGTCCACCTCGGCGTGCCGCCGGGCCGGCTGGCGATGAGGGCGCCCACCCGGTTCGCAAAACGAGCCACTTCCGGGGCGCTCCAGCCGGCATCCAATCCGTGGAGGAAGGCCGCCGCGAAGGCGTCGCCGGCGCCCACCGTGTCGGCCACTGGCACGCGGTAGCCGGGCTCCTCGGCAAGCTCGCCACGAATCCAGGCCGTACAGCCCAGCTCTCCCCGCGTAACGCACACGGCTTCCCAACCGAATCGGCGGGCGTTCTCGCGGCAGAAAGCCGCCGGGGTAGCCGCGGCAAGGCCGAGCATGGCCCCCAATTCCACGACCTCGGAATCGTTGAGCTTGACCACCTGCGCCGATTTCAGCAGCTCGGCGACCAGGTCCGGGCGGTAGCAATCCTTCCGCAGGTTCACGTCGTAGAAGGGCTTAGCCTGAGGGCACGCCCGGGCGAGCCGGAGCGTCACCTCACGGCAGTGGGGATAGATCTGAAACAGGGTGCCGAACACCAGCCACTGCGGGCGGCGCGCCGCCAGGTCCGCGAGCGTGGTGTCCTCAAGCCGGACGAAGTCGTAGGCGGCCGGGCGATGAATGATGAAGGTGGGCTGGCCCGTGGAGTCGAGGCTGACGCTGACGCGGCCGGTAGGAGCCTCGAAGACGGTGCGCGTCCAGTCGGCCGGCAGCCCGAGCCGCCGCATTTCGCGCAACGCCCGTTGTCCCCGCTCGTCATCGCCGACGGCGCTGAGGAAGATCACCTCGTGACCGAGTTGGGCCAAGTGGGCGGAGCAATTGAAAACGGCGCCGCCGAGAAGCTCCGCCCCCGGAAAAACATCCCAAAGAATCTCGCCGACCGTGAGGACCGTCAAGCCGTCAGTCTACTACGGGATCGAGGCCCGCACCGTCGCCGAGGCTTCGCCAGAGATACCAGCAGGCCACGGTGCGGTAAGGTCGCCAGGGCGCTGCGAGCTGTTCCATGGCGTCGGCGGAGGGAAGCTCCTCGAGGGAGTAAGCACGGCGCAGGGCCACGCGGATGCCCAGGTCTCCCGTCGGCAAGACGTCGGGCCGGCGCAAGGCGAATATGAGATACATGTGAGCGGTCCACGGTCCGATGCCCTTCCGCTGGGTGAGCGCGCGGATCACCTCGGCATCTTCCACCCCGGCGAGCGAGGCCAGATCGATTGCGCCACTGAGGCACGCGGCGGCGAAGTCACGCAAATAGGCGATCTTTTGCCGCGAGAATCCGATGGATCGCAGGAAGCCGGGATCGGCGGAGAGCAGCGCCGCCGGCGTCACGCCCCCGTTTGGCAGCGACGATTCGAGCCGCCGGTAGATCCGGGACGCCGCTTTGCCGCTGAGCTGCTGGTAGGTGATGCAGCGGGCGATCGTGGAGAAATCGGGCGGGCTGTAAGCGATGGAGTAGGGTCCGACGCGGCCGATCAGGGCGCCGAGAACCGCGTCGGCCTTGCGCAGGTGCGTGAGAGCGTTCTTCATCGGGGAAACAGGATGGCTTGGGGGCGCATCTAGTTCTATGTCAGCCTATTCGTATGCGGTTTGTCATCTGGGCACTTGGTTTTGCACTGGCGGGCCCGGCTGGTCCGGCGCAGCAGCCGGAGACCACCGGTCCGGGCGGGGCGGAAGAACTTCCGGTGATTCAAGTGGAAGTGGACGTGGTCAACGTTCTGTGTTCTGTCCGGGACAAGGACGGCGGGCTGGTGAGTGATCTGACCAAAGAGGACTTTCGCCTCCGCGAGAACAAAGAGGAGCAGACGATCAAGTACTTCGCCAGGGAGAGCGATCTGCCCCTGACGATCGGCCTGTTGGTGGATGTCAGCAAGAGCCAGGAGAATTTGATCGAGGTGGAGCGGCACGCCGCTCACCGCTTTTTCTCCGATGTGCTTCGTAAGAAGGATCTGGCCTTTCTGATCAGCTTCGGTGTTGACGCCGAACTGTTACAGGATTTGACGGGCTCGGCGGACCTCCTGCGCGAGGGGTTGGATCACCTACGGCTCAACGCGGGTGCCGGCGGCGTGCTTCCCGGCCCCGTGCCGACCTCGAATCCGCGGGGAACGGTTCTGTATGAGGCGGTCTACCTGGCGGCGCAGGACATGCTCCGGAAGGAGGTGGGACGGAAGGTCATCGTGGTGATCTCCGACGGGGTGGACATGGGTAGCCGGGTCTCCAAGTCGGAAGCGATCGAGGCGGCGCAAAAGGCCGATGCGATCGTCTATAGCATTTACTACGCCGATCCGCGCTACCAGGATTTCCGGAACGGGTATGGGGACTTGAAGCGGATGTCCACCGAGACCGGCGGGCGCATCTTCGAGGTGCGTCGGAAGTATCCGCTGGAGCGCATCTTCGCGGATATCCAGGAAGAAATGCGGAGCCAGTACTCCTTGGGCTACACGCCGACGAACCCTGCCAAGGACGGCGGCTTTCGCGCGCTCACGATCGAAACCACCCGGAAGGGGTTGAAAGTCCAGGCCAGGAAAGGTTACTACGCCGTCCAGGCCAATTAAGCGCCCGGTTTCCGGCGCAGCCGGAACCGCACGCGAGCGGCCCTCACCCGCGAAGGGCCAGGTAGCGGTGGAGGGCCTCCTCCAGCGGAGGCATCGCTTCGAGGCCGATCGATTCCATTTTCCGGTTCGAGAGAGCGGAATACTTGGGCCGGCGCGCCGCGGTCCGGTACTCGCGCTCATTGGTGGCCCTGAGCTCTGTTTCCAGGCCCGCCAGCCGGAAGATCAACTGCGCGTAATGGAACCACGATATCGGCGTTCCGCCGCCGACGTGGAAAACGCCGTGGGCGCCGCGCTGGAGGAGGTCCGCGGCGCGGGCCGCCAGCAGGGGAGCGAAGGTTGGCGACGCAATGTGATCCTCCACCACGCGAATCGGCTTGTCCTCCTTCGCCAGGCGCAACATCAACTCGACGAAGTTCCCGCGCGCCGTATGACGCCCCGCGGGGCCGAAGACCCCGGACGTGCGGATGATGAGGGCCTCGTCAAGGTAGGCCTGGGCGTAAAGCTCGCCCGCGAGCTTCGAAACGGCGTACGCCCCCAGGGGATGGGTGGCGTCTTCCTCCGTGTAGGGACGGCCGGCGGCGCCGTCGAAAACGTAGTCCGTCGAGAAATGGACCAGGCGGGCGCCGAGCTGACGGCAAGCCATGGCGAGGTTCCGCACCGCGAGCGCATTCACCAGGAAAGCGGCCTGCGGTTCCCGCTCGGCGATATCCACTTGGTTGTAGGCAGCGGCGTTGAGCACTATGTCAGCATCGAGGCGGGCTACATGCCGTTCCACCTGGTCCGCCTGGGTGATGTCAACCTGGGCACGGTCGAACGATGAGACGTCATACCCCCGCGACCTGAACTCGCTGGTGAGTTCGACGCCGAGTTGACCGCCGCCGCCAAAAACGATGACTCTCTTGACCATTCCTCCGAGAATATAGCACGCCGGTCGGAGCCTTCCCGCCCCGATGTAGGGAGTTCCGCGGCGGTTGTCGGAGGGTCTGTCAGAAGTTGGCGGCAACGGATGCTGCCTGGCAATAGCCAAGGATACTTGAAATCTTGAGGACGGGAGCTTTCAGCGGTCGGCGGTCAGCTTTTGCAGCAGCGCGGTCAGCATGCGCTTCCCGCCGCGACGTTTCGGTTCGGGACAGTCGACGGCTGGCGTACCGTTCGCCCCGCCTATTTGGGGCGCACGGTGATGTTGTTGATGACTTCC